>DLXG01000047.1 GCA_003448875.1 Anaerolineaceae bacterium | reverse complement strand
GCTGCATCATGCGGTCATATTCAAGATCGCTGATAATGGGCGCATCTAACACATGGTAGCGGTAGGAGTGATAATTGATTTCTTTTTAAGGTTTTCATATTCCTGCTTCAAAGATTCCTCATCCATATTATCTTCCTCCCAACCGAATTATAGCAGGAAGGTAAAACCAGTATTTGAATTTCTCGTATACAATCAAAGGTGAATAATGAATTTTGGGTAATTTTAGGACTACAAATATGAGTTTTGTCAAATTGTTTTCTATTTTAGAAAATGCTACACTGACTCTTAATTGGAGGTGCCCATGAGCGCTTGGAAAATCATTGCTTTGATTGTTGGTGGTATATTGATCTTTTTTGGTGTGTTATTCATCTGGGGCTCTACCGGCGATCAAGGCTCAGTAGGCTGGATTCCAATTGGAGTGATTACGGTTGCAATCGGGCTGGCGCTGGTCTTTTTGGCTACCCGTAAACCGGCTAAGCCAGCAGAAACCAATGTAACCCTCAAAATTGATCTGCCCGGTAATGTTAACATGGATACAATCAAATGCCGTTCCTGCGGTGGAACCCTCAAACCGGAAGATATTAAAATGGTCGCTGGCGCGCCGGTGGTTACCTGCCCTTATTGTCACACAACCTACCAATTAACCGAAGAACCCAAATGGTAAGCCATTTCGCGGGAGGGTAAGATGCGAACGCTTCGTCTCTTTTTCTTGTGGCTGATCATTGCAATGATGCTCGGCATGAGCATCCAGCCCGTCCATGCCCAAAACCTGTCCTTTGAAGTCCCAAAACAGGAAGTAGTCGTTTTTGTCAATTCGGATGGCAGCATCAGTCTGGATTATACGATCACATTCAAAAACCTTCCGAGCGGGGATGTGATTGATATTGTAGACATTGGCCTGCCCAATTCAAATTACGACCTGAAATCCATCTCGGCGGAAATAAATGGCAAACCAGCCACCCTCATTCGTCCGTCGGAATTTGTCAATCCCGGCGTTGAGATCCATTTAGGAAATAATGCCATTCTTCCCGGTCAGACGGGTGTTTTGCATGCCTATATTGGGAAAGTTGAACGCGCTTTGGGTAAATCTACTTTACAAGAAGCCGAAGAATACGCCAGCATTGTCATTACTCCAAATAATTTCGATCGAGACTTCACGCGAGGTACGACTGAATACTATTTCACCATTGTGTTACCCCCCGGTTTGAAACCCGAAGAGCCTCGCTATCACACGCCTTCCGGTAACTGGCCGGGCAGTAACGAACCAGTGGAAACGGGTTTTGATAATCAGGGAAGGGTGTATTACACATGGTATTCGGACAGGGCGAACGCGTACTCAATCTACAAATTTGGGGCTTCTTTCCCTATCCGGCTGGTTCCCGCCTCATTGGTGGTTGCCACTGAAACCCCCAACCTCCGTAGAATTGACTTTGAGTCGGTATTTGGCGCATTATGCACAGTTGGTTTTATTGGTCTCTTTATCCTTATCCCAGTTCTATCTAGCTTTTTAGCCTATCGGCGCAAATTTCAGTACCTGCCGCCCAAAATCGCTGTTGAGGGTCATGGTATCAAACGCGGTTTGACTGCTGTCGAGGCTGCCGTCCTGATGGAACAGCCTTTGGACAAAGTCCTGACCATGATTCTGTTCTCGGTGTTGAAAAAAGGTGCTGCAATCGTCGAAAGTCGTGACCCGCTCGTCCTGCAAATCGCTGATCCGTTGCCCGAAAATCTGCTGCCCTATGAGTTGACTTTTCTGGAAGCGTTCAAGCAAACCAACAAAAAGTTAAAGCAAAGCAAACTTCAAGATACCATTGTTGGCCTGATTAAATCGGTTACCGAAAAAATGAAGGGGTTTAGCCGCAAAGAAACCATTGACTATTACAAGTCCATCATGGAAAAAGCCTGGCAGCAGGTTGCTGCAGCAGAAACACCAGAAGTCAGGTCAGATGTCTACGAACAGGTAATGGATTGGACGATGGTTGACCGCCGCTGGGATGATCGTACCCGCGAGGTGTTCCAAACCGGGCCTGTGCGCGTTCCTACCTGGTGGTGGCGTTATGATCCCGTTATTCGCAGCTCCCCCTCCAGCGCAGGTGGTGGAATGGCAAAAACATCAATTCCGGCCCCTACCGGCGGAAGAGGCAGTGTTACCCTGCCGAAACTGCCCGGTTCCGACTTTGCCGCCTCAATGGTTAAAGGTGTGCAGACCTTCTCCACCAATGTGCTGGGTAATGTAAACACCTTCACCGAACGGATTACCAACAAGACCAATCCGCCTCCTAAACCGTCATCTTACAGCGGACGTTCTGGCGGGGGAGGCGGTTGCGCCTGTGCCTGTGCATGTGCCGGGTGTGCCTGCGCTTGCGCCGGTGGCGGACGGTGAACTGGAGACTCGCCATGTCAATTTTCTCAAACCGCTGGATGGAAAAACTGCGAGGGGCTTTTCAACCCGTCTTAAAGCAATTTCCACCTCCAGCAGGTCTTTACAGTTTTCTAATCGAGGATAATGGCGGAAAAGCCCGCCTTCATTTACGGATTGAATCCGATCAGAGCGGCACATTACTGATTAATGCCAGCCGCATTTTTCACTTCAACCCTTCGGCTGCCTTGATGGCCTATCTTATCTTAAGTAAAGTTCCCGAAAATCAGGCCGTCGGCTGGCTGACGCGCACCTTTCAAGTTTCCCGCCACCAGGCAGCCCAGGACTACCGATCCTTTGCAGAACAACTCAATGCTCTGATCAGGCCGGATGGGATTTGTCCTGTGTGTGATCTTGAAATAGAAACCATTCCACCCTTCACCAAGCACCCCAGCCGACCTTACCGCATGGACCTCGCCATCACCTATCGCTGCAACAATGCCTGCGCTCATTGTTACAACGCCCGGTCGCGGTCCTTTCCGGAAAAAGATACTCAATACTGGTATGAGGTTTTGGATAAACTGTGGGAAATTGGCATCCCCCACATTGTGTTCACAGGCGGCGAGCCTACCCTGCGGGATGATTTACCCCTTCTAATCGCCCATGCCGAAAAGAATGGACAGATTACCGGCATCAACACCAACGGTCGGAGGCTGAAAGATACCGCCTTCTTGAATGATCTCATAGATGCTGGATTGGACCATGTTCAAATCACTTTCGAGTCTCATATCCCCGAAATTCACGATCGAATGGTACTTCATGAAGGTGCGTGGCAAGAAACTTTAGCCGGGCTGAAGAATACCCTGCAATCCCGCCTTTTTGTGATGACCAACACTACATTATTGAAGGATAACGCGCCCTATCTTGGCGATACACTCGATTTTCTGGGCGAACTGGGCGTACCCACCATTGGCCTCAACGCCCTGATCTATTCGGGGCGCGGTCGAAAGGTAAACACGGGCATACCAGAAAGAGAATTACCGGCATTGCTCGAAATTGCCCGCTTAAAAACTGACCAGTATCACCAGCGCCTGATCTGGTACACCCCCACCGAATATTGCAATTTCGACCCGGTTCAGATGGAATTGGGGGTTAAGGGGTGCACTGCTGCCCTATATAATATGTGCATCGAACCGGATGGTAATGTTCTTCCATGCCAATCCTTTTATTCTCCGTTAGGAAATATCCTGACCGATGAGTGGGATAAAATCTGGAATCACGATCTGGCGCTCTCGCTTCGAGAACGCCGTAACTTACCAGAAAAGTGTCATGATTGTGCCTTAGTGGTTGAATGTGGCGGCGGATGTCCTCTTGCCCGCGAAGCTTTTCAAACCAAAAAACAATTCGTCCAATAAAAGCGGAGGTGGCCATGTTCGATCGAATTCGAGAAATGTTCAAGCGCTTTTTTCCACCCGTTCAACCACTTTCACCTGGCGTTTACATTTTCAACGCTCCACCTGAAGCTGCTTTTCCATATCGTCTCCACCTTCGCATCGAAGGTGATGGAAGCGGTATCCTGATCATCAATGCTTCAACGGTGCTTCATCTCAATCAAACCGGCGCTGAATATGCCTATCATCTCATTCAACAACACACCGAAGATGAGGTTGCCAGTGACCTTTCCAAGCGCTATCGGGTGAGTAAGGAACAGGCTAAACAAGATTTTATATCTTTCCGTGATCGGCTAATGACTTTGATTGAAACACCCGATCTTGATCCGGTAACTTACTTGGAATTTGAACGGTTGAACGTACATGAACAACGCCTCAGCGCTCCGTTGCGGCTGGATTGTGCCTTAACCTACGCTACCCCCCATCCTCGTACTGCCGGCTCAACCCCCGTCGAAAGGGTTAAAAGAGAGTTATTAACCGAAGAATGGCAAACTATTCTTGAAAAAGCCTGGAAGGCCGGCATCCCGCATGTGATTTTTACCGGCGGTGAACCCACCCTGCGCCCCGATCTGGTTGAACTGGTTGATTTTGCGGAGAAACTGGGAATGGTCACCGGCGTTTTAAGCAGTGGTTACCGCTTCTCGGAACATAAATTTCTAAATGATATTTTACAGGCTGGTCTGGATCACCTGATGATTGTTTTGGATGAAAACGAAGAATACTGCTGGGAAGCCATTCGCGACTCGATTGCTTCTGATTTGTATGTAACCGTTCATCTCACCATCACACCCCGCAACCAAAGCCGCATAGCCGAAATAATCCAAAAACTGGCCGGACTTAAGGTTAAGTCTCTCAGCCTAAGTGTTGAGGAAATATCCCTGAAACAAACCTTACAACAGGCACAGGAACTGGCCTTTGCCAACGAAATGTCCATCGTTTGGGATTTACCCGTCCCCTATTCGGATTTAAACCCCATCAACCTTGAACTGCAAACAGATGGGCATGGGGAATACTTTGACGGTGCAGGAAATGCCTGGCTTTATGTTGAACCGGATGGAGATGTATTGCCCGCCCAGGGCAGGACCATCCTGCTGGGTAATCTGCTCACTGATGAATGGACAACAATCTGGCAAAATGCTCAGGCTTTGAACCAACAACAGGCATGATAGACTGGCATCAGCGCTACACCCAACAGGCGCAGTGGACCGCACCCCTGCGGTCTTACCTGATTAACAAAGCCGGCATCAAACCTCACCATCGCGTTATGGAAGTTGGTTGTGGAAGCGGCGCGGTTTTGCAAGATTTCTCAGAGTGCCAACAGGTGTTAGGGTTGGACATTGAATACAACAGCCTAAAAATTGCCCAAAAAATTTTGCCTGCCGCCACATTCATCTGTGCAGATGCCCATTCTTTACCATTAAAATCAAAGAGTCTGGATTTTACCATCTGTCACTTTTTCTTAATGTGGGTAAACGGGACTGATGTGCTCAAAGAGATGCGCAGAATCACTCGCTCAGGCGGAGCCGTTATTGCAATGGCCGAGCCGGACTATGGCGGCCGGATAGATCATCCACCATCTCTTACCACAATCGGGCATTATCAAACTCAATCACTTCGAGATCAGGGCGCAGACCCTTATACAGGTCGAAAAATTCGTGGTTGGTTTCAATCTGCGGGGCTGGTTAATATCGAATGTGGTGTAATGGCGGCTCAATGGACGAAAAATCAGCCCGAGCCAGAGGAAATAAATCTGGAATGGGCCATCATTCGTTCGGATTTAGAGAACTATCTAAAACCTGCTGAACTTGAAGCGTTAGAGAAAGCAGACCGCCACGCATGGGAGGAAGGTACCCGCATCTTATTTGTGCCGACATTTTACGCGATTGGATTTATCCCATAATAGAAGATTTATTAAAAATTTATGGAAAGGTTTAAGGCAAACCCTTATATTTAGAAAAGATCGAAACATAAGTTACAGGAGAAAAAGATGGGATTGATCAGGTGGGAAGACCGTTTTTCGGTAAAAATCTCGAAATTTGACCAGCAACATCAGCAGCTAGTTGGATTGATTAACCAACTCTACGAAGCCATGAAAGTTGGCAAAGGGCAGGTAGAATTGGGAAAAATACTCGAAGAATTAGTGGACTACACCCGTAAACACTTTGCCAGTGAAGAAGCCCTTATGCTTAAACATGCGTACCCTCAATATGCCGAACACAAGGCTTCTCATGATCGCCTGACCCAACAGGTAATTGAATTCAAAAACCAGTACCACGCTGGAAAAATTGGCTTAAGCATTCAGATGATGAACTTTTTGAAGGAGTGGTTGGTCAATCATATTTTGGATGAGGATAAAGCCTATAGCACCTTTTTCGAAGCAAAGGGCGAAAAGTAAATTTTTTTACCAGTCAAAAGGTGTCAATGCAAAATAGAA
>DLXG01000254.1 GCA_003448875.1 Anaerolineaceae bacterium | reverse complement strand
GCAACCCTTCGGATTACCTGGAATTAATTGGATCAGCACTACCACATCAATCACCCAGTGCCGCGCCGCGGCAAAAAGGTCGCGTGGAAATTGCTGACCAGAGGGCAGGCGTGGCCGAAATAATGGTTATTAGCTCTCCTGAAGTATTTGAAGTCGAGGCCCTGGATCTTTACCTCCGCTGTCCGCGCAGGTACTACTATGAAATGGTTCTTGGCTTTGGTCGACATAGCGAAGAAACTGCATTTTTACGCTTCCATAGTTATCTTCGAGAGCTTTTAGATTGGGTTCAGGATCAGCACAGTCAAATAGGAGAGGTAGAGTTTCCAGCCGTTTACCATCAACTGGAGAGTACCTGGTCAACAACCGATCTGGTCGATCACCCCTTCGAGCCAATTTACCGCAAAACCGCCGAGAGGATGATTTCCCGAGCGCTACAAGTGTTTTCGAAGGGTCGAAGAATTACCAAAGGGGAGACGGTTCAAATCCATTTACAGAATGGGATTGTGCTTTTCTCGCCCGATCACCTTGAGATCAGTGAGGGAGGCCAGCCGATTCTTCGCCGGATGCGAACCGGGCGGATCAGCTCCACTGAATCGAATCATCGGGTCTACGGGCTGTATCATGCTGCCGCCCAACAGTTGACAAGCGAACCTTATCTGGTGGAAGTATTTTCACTGACCGATGGAAAGACTGAGTCCATCGACCTGCCTGAGAAGAAAATTGCAGCCCATCGCGATGCTTATGATCAAGCTATTTACGACATTCTGACCAACCAGTTTCCACCCGAGCCAGAGGATTTGCGTAATTGTCCGCGCTGCCCCAATTACTTCATCTGTCCAGCCATACCCACAAAGTAACAGCCCTCGATTTCGGGTAATTTTCTAGTCTTTTTCTTTTCCATTTCCGGTTTTTCCATCCTCTACCGATTATGTAGGTAGGACCGCAGGAGATCAAAACGCCGCTCCGAAGATCCTACCAATCTTATTGTTGCCTATATGGCAGAGGAGTAAATCAATGGAAGAGAAGCACGAGATGGAAGTATTCTTGCAAGGACCTGGCATGGCCCGGCTCGCACTTATTAAAGTGCCTGCAGATGGAAAAGTGCAGGATCTCATAGAGATTGCCAAAGAAAAGGGATTGAAGCTGGAAGATGGGCAAACACCCCAGGTGTGGATGGAGGATAAGGATGATCCCCTCACGCCTGATCAGCCTTTAAAAATAGCTGGCATCCAATCCCGCAGCCGTGTCCAGGTTCACACCTGCCCCCGCATCCATGTCACAGTGAATTTTCAAAGTCGCTCAGAAGACCACCCGTTCTCACCGGTGGCGACCATTCGAACCATCAAACAATGGGCGGATAAGAAATATGGCTTGAGCGAGGTGGACGCCAGTGAATATGCGCTACAGGTATGCGGCATGAGTGATCGACCTGCTGACGATATCCAGGTAGGCTCACTGGTTCAGCCTGGCCAATGCCAGGTTTGCTTTGACCTAGTTGCTAAACAGCGGGTTGAGGGGTAAGCATGCCGCTCGATGAGCAGATCCTCCGCGCGCATTTGGCGGATGGGCCATTTCAAAGCGGCGTCGATCTGAAAAAGTGGCAACTCGTCTCAATCGATTGGCCTTATGTTCTGATCAGCGTCAGTGCCGCAGTTCGTGAGGGATGGCCGGTCGCATACGGCTTCCGCTTTGAGTGCTCCAATTATCCAGATACCGCCGTCACTGCGCAACCATGGGATCTGGAACGCAATGCGCCATTAGACCCCGGCAAATGGCCTGGCGGGAAAAACCGGGTTCCAAAAGTATTCCGGCCGGATTGGAAAGCAGGGCAGTGTCTATACCTGCCCTGCGACCGGATATCCATCGATGGCCATACTGACTGGCATCGCCTGCATCCACACCTGATCTGGAAACCGACCAGCGATATAACCCTGTACCTCAATGAAATCTATGATCTTCTCAATTCGAGCGACTATACGGGACCTCGTAGCGCCTGACCACCACATCAGCTGCCCCGCTGCACTTTGGCGAGCAGGATTGTCTGAATTGAAACAGCGTGGGATGGAATGCCGCGAAAGTGGCGCATTCCTGCTCGGCCGGCGCGAGGGTGAGAAACGCAGGATTGCCCAGATAATCTACTACGATGACCTGGACCCGCACTGCCTTGACTCTGGCATTATCGTCTTTAATGGGGCCTACTTTGGAGATCTTTGGAGGATCTGCCGCGAGACCGGGTTGGATGTTCTGGCCGATGTGCATACCCATCCAGGCCGGCCTTATCAAAGCGCTTCAGATCAGGATAACCCGATGGTGGGAACAAAGGGTCATATTGCCATCATCGTTCCACATTTGGCCAGGCAAGAGAGCGCGACAAACCAGCTGGGCGTATACGAATATCAGGGCAATCACAAGTGGCGATCCCATCTGGGTCGAGATGCAGCGACGTTCTTTTATATCGGTAGATGGAGTTAGCATGGCAGAGAACATGATTCAAAGCAATCGTCTGCACCGGTTGGTTAAGTTGATGATGGATTCGGGCGAAGCAAAATCGGTCGAAGAAGCACAACAAATATTGGCGCAATACCGGATGGGAATACAGGTGCGCCGTGGGTCTGCTGCCTCACCCGCATATCAAGCTGCTCTTCTCACCGCAGTCAACACAGGCCGGCGCTGCTTTCTGGGCGGCGTGCAGGTTGCTGGGGATCTGGATATTCCATTATCCATTCCCTGGCGGGGTTGTTCTACGCTGGCCGAGGCTACTCAAGATCTTCAAGGGCAGATTGTCAGTGAGCTACCAGCCGGCTTGCCGTGGATCTATTTCGGTGATGGCATCCCGAAAAACACCTCGACCGGGTTTGCCATCCGGCCGGTAGTTCAGGGTTGGAATGGCGGCGTACTCCCAGCCTGTGATCCAATCTCCTTCTCAATGGAAGAAACCTTCACGCCCGCAGGCGTTCTGGCCGGCGCGATGGCAGTTTCAGAGGCTTTCCAATGGATCCGCGGCGACAGCCCATTGGCGGGGTATCGCTCAGTTGGATTATCTTTATGGCAGCCCAGCGCAACGGCCAACTGGCAAACCGCAGAGCCAGGCCCAAGATTAGAATATCTACCCGCCAAATTATGGCTGATCGGTCTCGGTCATCTTGGGCAGGCGTATTTGTGGACGCTAGGCTTCCTGCCCTATCCAGTGGGGAGTAAAGTAAATCTCGTTTTGCAGGACATTGATTCACTAGAAGATGCAAATGATAGCACCTCCCTTTTAACCAACTCAGCGCTCGTTGGAGTAAAGAAAACGAGGGCAATGGCAGCCTGGTGCGAAGAACGCGGCTTCCAGACGTCGCTCATCGAACGTATATTTGCTGGAGATTTCAACATCAGTGACAGTGAGCCGGCTTTAGTCCTGTGCGGCGTCGACAATATTGAGGCACGCCGGGTGCTGGATAAAGTGGGGTTTAAACGGATCATCGAGGCAGGTCTAGGAAAGGGAACCCAAGAATACTTGGCGTTGAAGATCCATACCTTTCCTGGAAGCCGACCGGCTGATCAATGCTGGAAATCCACAAATGAAGGGAGCTATTCACCCGTCCCCCTCATCACGCAGCCGGCCTACCAGGATCTCCTTGAAAAGGGGGCAGATCGTTGCGGCTTGATAGAACTGGCGGGTCACAGCGTAGGCGCTTCTTTTGTAGGGGCTGTCGCTTCGACGCTCGTGATTGCCCAAGTCCTCCGCCTCATCATCGGCGAGAGCATCGATGAGCTAATCGATGGTGATTTGCGCTCTTCTTCTATATTGAGCTGCGTGGTTCCAAATCGATCCTGTCTGGATTTGTTCAACCCTGGACTGATCCACATATAAGGCCTCGAGAGCTTCTAGTCTGAAGCAGGTCCAACCAAAGGAGAAATGATGAGGATCATAGTAGATAGTAATCTCGAAGGTTCGTTTCATGGTTTCGATGGCGGTCGCGTGTTCAAATTCACCACTGGGCAAATATGGGAACAGGCCGAATACAAATACCATTACCACTATGCCTATCGACCAGCTGCTCAGATCATCGAAGATCAGGGTAGTTTTTACCTTCAGGTGAGTGGTATGAACGATCGGGTAAAAGTGAAGAAGGTTCGCTAATCAATCGATCAGGAGGAAAAATATGTTTGCCCCTAATCAGTACTGGCTGCTACCATTGATCGAATCAGGTTGGGAAATTTCACCTCTATTTGCCATCCTCCTTTTATGGCTCACATTTGCAACGATTATGCGCCTGGCTGCTTACATCGTGGACCGCAGAAAACACTTTTACCCTTTTCTCTCCGCTTCGCTGGTTGCCGCGTTGATTTTCTCTTCTTGGGAAGTTGTCTTATATGCTTTCGGTCGCATGCCAGCCCGCTTACACGTTGGTCTTTCTACCACGCCTGTGAACACATCAATTTTCCTGTCTTTTCTCGTTTTGATTATTGTAACCATCGTACAAAGATCATTGCCTCTCACTAAATCTCAAAAAAGGAAACTTGGGATTTCATCTATGCCTCGTTCAAGCAAGCTCCTAGATAAACGGATTTAAAAAATCTTGGCTATAAAACCTTTTTTTCAGAATACTGGTTAACGCTATGGGAGGATGGGATGTACACCGGTTATTACATTAACAATAATTACATATACGGCTCAAAAATGTCTGGAGAATTCTATATTCAGAACGGATACATTTTTGGCCCGTTAAATAGTGGACGTTACTATATTCAAAATGGATATATTTATGGGCCAAAAGATTCAGGAAAATTTTACATTCACAATAATCACATATATGGTCCAAACTTAAATTTGCCGTGGATGAGCGTATAGTACCAAATTTTTTAAGATCATTTTTGGTTGGGAAAAGAATTGGCCATAAATATTAATATGCTCCTGCTAGGATAAGGCAATTTTGATCTCTATAATATAGACGCATCTACCAAATCGTCGGCCAGACATTTACCACCCAGGTGGTGTCTGGCCTATATTTTTTAAGGCCCATCCTATGCTGATATGCGCTCTCCTTCTTATCGCCACATACTTTGATCTGCGCTTCCGCGAAGTTCCAGCCTGGCTGACGCTAACTACGCTGCTTGGATCGGGAGCATATGCTGTTTTCCGTGGCCTTTGGATGCCGGCACTCCTGACTGTTATTCTCTGCTTGGTTGCAGAAATGACAATCACAACTCAGCGGCGATCCTTTGCGGTCGTTTTGTCAGTCTTCGCGGCGATTTTCGAACCCGCTTCCACGATACTCTGCCTGACGCTCTTATTCATCTGGTTTCTATGGGATTTAGACAAAATGGGTGGCGCGGACATGAAACTAATGGCCGCAGTCATTCTGGCATTTGGCAGCCCGATTGTCCTCCTCCCCATCACTCTAGTTGGCGGGCTTCAAGGCCTGGTAGCCTACTTTCGCAAGCAAACATCCGTCCCCTACGTTTTCTCTATTCTCCTGGGAACCCTGCTTTACACCGTAGTTCCCCTAATTCCAAAATGAAAGGAGGTGATCTTATTTGCGTTTCTTGAAAGACCATCGGGGCATCGAGTCGACCGAAGTTGCCCTGATCATCGCAGTGGTCGTTCTAGTAGCCTATGGCGCGTATCGCCTGCTCGGCGCCAACATCGCCGCAATCGTCACCGATATTGCCGGCAAGATCTAATCCCTACGGTTCTGCCGGTGTTTCTCTTTCACCGGCAGAACCCATACGGAGGTTTATGCGTTTCCTAAAAGATCATCGCGGGATTGAGATGCTGGAGGCGGCCATCACGACCCCGATTGCGATTCTCGTCATGCTGGCGATTGTGAACCTGGGAATGGTGATTTATGCCCAGCAGGCGGTGCAGGCTGCTGCGCGGCATGGCGCACGCATGGGCAGCGTGGCCCAAACCTGTCCGGCCTGTTACGCTACCAGCGCAGCCCGATCATCCATCTCAGCGGCGGGGATCGTCCAGAACCCCTCTGTGTCTGTGCTTGCACCCGGCGGCAGCGCCGGCAGCATTCTTCAGATCCAGGTCAGCGGCTCTGTGACCAACTTCCTCTCTCCCCTGACCAGCCTGTTCCCAGGGCTTCCCGGCCAGACCTTTGTTGTCAGCGCGGATTCCACCTTCCGCCAGGAGGGTTGGTAGTGAACCGGCTGCATCGCGACCGGCGTGGGTACACCATGACCTTCTGGGCGGTATTCATTGGCTTTGTGCTTGTGCCAACCTTTGCGCTTGCTATTGAACTGGGGCGGTATTTCTATGCCATTTCTGAGGTGGCGAAGGCCGCGGATGCGGCTGCCGTGGCGGCATCGGCTGAAATCAATGCGCGCACGTTTCAAGACAGCGGCAGCCTGGTGCCCACCGGTAAGACCTGGTCCAACGCCCAATCTTACGCCTCGCTCAATTCAGCCGGCCTCTCCAACAAGGGCGTCCATGCATATGTCACTGGCATTCAGGTGAGTGGCGGGGAAAACATGGTGCAGGTCACGGTTTCTGCTGACCTTTCCATACTCTTCCCCTCCGTAGTCCCAGATGTGATCGTCTCCCAAACTGGGATCGCCAAACTGAGAGCACTGACACACTGACCTTTTTTCTGGCGCTCTCTAGGATGAGGCCAGTTAGATCGATATAATGATCCTGTAAACTGAATACCCTTTCTATTGCACGCTATTTTCCCCGTTGGCCGGACATTGCTTTTCCCCTGAGCAACCGTCCGGCCAACCTGTTTAACCGATTTTCATGGCCCAATAAGCCGTTAACTGGAGGAGCGATTGATCAACGAAGTCATTTTGGAAGGTATTGTCGTCCGCGAACCGTGGAAGTACACGGATGATCTCTTCTTCCGTCTGGGTGTGTATCGTGATAGCGATATGCCCGCAAAGAAACTGGATGCCGAACGCGACAGCGGCGATTACGTCAACGTACGTGTGAGCGGCGGCGCAAACGGGCTGATCCAGATCCACCGTGGAATGCGCCTGCGGGTGCACGGATTTATCCAATCCCGCGATTTCAAGGAGAGTCTGGAAGAATTTCTCGAAAAGGCTCACAAGCAAAGCAATAACGAGTTTCAGGTGGAAGCCACTGGGCTCAAGCCGAACCAGGTGCAAATTGACCGAAATGCCATCGAAATCGTTGCCCGCCGTTTGATCGTCATGG
>DLXG01000034.1 GCA_003448875.1 Anaerolineaceae bacterium | reverse complement strand
AACAAATGCGGAAGCGCAACATGTTTCAGCCTTAGGCGGGTTGCTCGATGTTGACTTTGATCGGGCGACGGGGAACTTCCGGGCATTTCCAATGGCTGCCGGGATTGTTTCTGCGAATATCGGCGTATTTCGGAAGAATCCCGCAGGCGAAACAACCTTGCCGGCAATCATTTTGGGTTTTTTCTAACAGAGAAGCATGGTACTCACTCAATAGATAGGCTTTGCGCACCCCGCTGAAGATGTGATCCCATGGGAAAATTTCATCCTCCGACCTTTGACGATGGGTGTAAAAAGCCGGGTCAAGTCCATGAGTTTCAAAGGCTTTCTGCCAGATTTGGAAGTCAAACTGATCCTGCCAGGCATCGAATTTCGCGCCTAACCGCCAGGCGGTTTCAATAACGGCGGCTATACGTCTGTCCCCCCGTGAAAGCCAGGCTTCCATTAGGGTTTCATACGGATTATTCCAGGTAAGTTTTAGACCCGCTCCGCGCAGTTCGCGTTTGAGCAAGGTTTGTTTGGCTTCGATTTGCTCGATCGTATCGCAGGCGACCCACTGGAAAGGTGTATGCGGTTTAGGCACAAAGGTGCTTACACCAGCGTGAAGATTGGCGCGTTTGCCGATGATTTTGCGGCCTTCGTTCAGGACTGCCTTACACAGGTCAGCAATGGCCTGCACATCCTCAATCGTTTCAGAAGGGTGGCCGATCATGAAGTAAAGTTTGATGGTTGTCCAACCGCGGGAGTAAATTTCGCGAGCGGTGTCTAATAGCTGTTGGGTGGAAATGGGTTTGTTGATGATATTACGCATTCGCTCTGTGGCGGCTTCTGGAGCAAGTGTAAAACCACCCTGCCGTGAACCGCGCAGTTTTTCCATCAAGTTTACAGAGAACGACTCAATTCGCAGAGAGGGAAGGGAAATGGTCAGGTAGTGATCGCTGGTCTCAGCGGCGACACGGCTGACCAGATCTAGGATGTGTGTGTAGTCAGAAGAGGAAAGCGATAAAAGAGCCACCTCTTCAAAACCGGTTGCGTCCAGAGCCTCCCGGACAGCCGAGACAATTTCATCCACACTTCGCTCGCGCACCGGACGGGTCACCATGCCCGCGTGGCAGAAACGGCATCCGCGCGTGCAGCCACGCATAATTTCGATTGAAACGCGGTTATGAACGACACTCACCGACGGCACAATGAAGCGAGTTGGAGGTTTGGGTAATTGAGCTACCAGCCGCTTTTTGATTTCGGAAGGCGCATTGGGTTGCAGACGGTGAACTGCCCGGATCGTTCCATCTTCTTTGTATTCGGGTTCATAAAAAGAAGGGACATAAACACCTTCGATTTTTGCCAGTTCTGCCAGTAAACTCTGGCGGGAAGTTGGATGTTTTTTCCATTCCTGATAGGCGTTTATGATGTCGTGAATGATTTCTTCTCCCTCACCGATTGCAAATGCGTCAAAGAATGGCGCGATGGGTTCTGGATTGAAGACAGCATGACCGCCGGCTATGACCAACGGATCTTGAATGGTGCGTTCACTGCTGTGAAGCGGAATGCCGGCTAAATCCAATAAGTTCAAAACATTTGTATAAAGGGTCTCGTAAGGAAGTGTGATTCCGAGGATATCAAATTGCCTGACAGGCGTTTTTGATTCCAGCGAATAAAGAGGAATGCCATGCTGACGCATGGCAGTTTCCATATCAATCCACGGCAAATAAACCCGCTCGGCGAGGACATCCGTCCGCTGGTTGAGGATGTGGTAGAGAATCGTCAAACCCAGATTGGGAACTCCAATGTCGTATATATCCGGAAAGGCCAGAGCAACATGCGTCCTGACCGAGTCCCAATCTTTGCGGATCTCATTCAGTTCTCCGCCGACATACCGACCGGGTTTTTCTACTGTTGGCAAGATCCGCTCTAAGCGCTTGATAAGCATCTCTCTTTTCATAAAAATTCCCTTTGCCTGATAACACCGGTAAATGAGGATGTTTTATTTTACCCGATTTTGTCCAAATTATATCGTGCCGCGATAGAACCCCCCATCTACTGCGATCATGCTTCCGGTGATGTAACTGGCAGCCGGTGAAACCAGAAAAACAGCCACCCGCGCAAATTCCTGCGGGTCAGCCAGACGTCCCAGAGCGATCTGAGAGGCAATTTTTTGTCTTTCTTCTTCAACAGTGGTATTGTTGGTTTGAGCGCGGTGTTGCAACAGCTGTTCAACCCGTTCTGTGGCTGTCCAAGCGGGTAAAATTGAATTGAAACGAATGCCATCTTTGCCCAATTCAAGAGCAAGGCTTTTCGTTAAACCAATGGTTGCTGCCCGGACGCTATTCGACAGTACCAGTCCATCAATGGGCTGTTTGACTGAGATAGAAGTGATGGTGAGAACTGCCGGCGAAGGGGATCTGCGGAGATGCGGCAAGGCTGCTCGAATCAACGAAACAGCCGAAAGGAAGTTAAGGTTGACTGCATTCTGCCAGTCTTCAAAATTAAATGTCTCAAACTTGCCCGCAGGCGGCCCGCCGGCATTGGTGATGAGAATGTCCAACCTGCCCCATTCCAGAATGACTTTTTCAATCAAGAGGCTGGCTGTTTCCGGTTTTGCCACATCACCCGGCAAGGCTAAGACTGGTGAGCCGGTCAAACTTTTTATTTTTTGAGCGGCTGTTTCTAACATCTCCGGGTTTCGGCTGTTCAAGGCAACCCGAACACCTTCCTCCGCCAGCATTAAAGCGGTTGCAAATCCCAACCCACGACTGGCCCCGGTGACAAGGGCGATTTTATCGCGTAAGTTCAAATCCATTGCTGCAAATCCTTTCGCTTAGAAACATTCAATGCGGTGATCCAAAATGGGCAAATTTGGAAACTGCTCTTCAACAAACGTGTGAACTTTTTGTAATGATTGGTTTGCGAAAGCACAATCGTTACAAACCAGCGCACATGCAATCAAGCTTTCCTGCCAGTGGTCGTTCAATCCAATTTCTGCAACGGAGATGTTGAATTCTTTGTGCAAGCGGTTGAGCAGCGACTTCAGCAAACTCCGCTTCTGTTTTAGAGAAAGGGAGTAGGGCAAATGAATGTGTAGCACTAACAATCCAATGGTGGGCATTTTTGAGTCCTGGTACTATTGTAATCGGGCAGTAATCTGCGTCAAGCAAGATGATCATAATCTTGTGAAAAAGGTTTTGCTTGATTACAATACAGGTAAGTTTAAGGAAAATGGATGAGTAATGAACTTTAACCCGCAAGAATACCAAAACACCTTGGATTATTTATATAGTTTTGTAGATTATAGTCTTACACGTAATTTACAATTCTCAGCCGATAAATTTGACCTCAGCCGAATGGCTGCGTTATTGAATTTTTTGGGCAACCCTCACTTACAATATCCGGTGATTCACGTTGCCGGAACAAAAGGGAAGGGTTCAACCGCGGCAATGATTGCATCGGTTTTGCAGGCGGCTGGGTATAAAACCGGCTTTTATATCTCGCCTCATTTAGAGGACTTCTGCGAGAGGATACAAATCAACCGCCAGACCATTCCTCCTGCCCGGCTGGTGGAGGTGGTTAATAGACTCAAACCGGCGGTCAACCAGATTGAGCGGCTGACAACTTTTGAATTGACAACCGCAGCAGGATTTTTGTATTTTGCAGAAGAAAAAGTGGATGTTGCCGTAATTGAAGTGGGTTTAGGCGGAAGGCTGGATGCAACCAATCTCGTAACACCGCTGGTATCCGTGATAACCTCTATTTCATTAGACCACACTAAGGTTCTTGGTGATACGCTGGAGAAAATTGCCACAGAAAAAGCCGGGATTATCAAACCCGGCAAACCGGTGGTGACTTCACCTCAGAAACCTGAAGCATTGAAGGCGATTGCAAAAATCGCCACAGATAGGAGTTCACCACTCGTGATTTCTGATCAAGTATACAGAGCCGAAGTGCTGGAACGGACATTGGTTTATCAGAGATTGAGCATAAGTCCAAATAAGGGCCCATTTCAGGAGAGTTTTGAAATTCAATTACCCCTGTTAGGCGATCATCAGATTGAAAATGCCATAACCGCCCTCTGTGCCTTGGATCAGGTTAGAAATAACGGCTTTGAGATTCCATTGATTGCGGTTCAAAAAGGATTATCGCAAGTCAGTTGGGAGGGCAGATTTGAAGTTCTCAATCTTCATCCACCAATTGTGGTAGATGCCGCACATAACCGCTATTCAGCATTAAAATTGATTCAAACAGTCAATCAATACTTTCCAAATCATCGGCTAATTCTCGTCTTTGGAGCGTCAGATGATAAAGATGTTACAGGTATGTTGGCCGAGTTGCTTCCCAGAGCAGAAGAAGTCATTTTCACTCAATCCATCCATCCACGCTCGTTTCATGCCGATCAATTGGTTGAATTGGCAGCGGATTATTCGTTACCAAAAATGGTGATCACCCCTCTTGAAGACGCAGTGGAACAGGCAGTTAACCGCATTAATTCCGAAGATACGCTTTTACTGGTTACTGGCAGCATCTTTGTGGCTGCTGGCGCGCGAAAATTCCTCAGGGATATATTGAAACGTCCCGATGTTAAGAGACATCCTGGCATTCACATGCCTATTTCATGAGTGCAGATTATGAAAAAAGATAACTGGTTACCCAAAGACAGTGATTTTGAGGAGTTCTCTTCGTCCTTGCATCAACGGACAGAGGAGCTTTATCAGGTGCCTGATGCAGAGCCGGATGAAAATGGTTTGATTGAATGTGCGGCCCTTATCATGCGGGATATGGTGATTTATCCACGCATGGTGTCTCCGATTTTTATCGTACCGGGATCCAATTTACAGGCAATCGAAGAGGCTCAATTCAATTTTGAGACCATGATCGCGCTGGTGATGAAGGACGCTGAGGTTGAAGATCCTCAACCGGAGGACTTCTTGCCCATCGGTGTTGAAATTGCCGTAGGACGTTTATTGAATATCCCGGACGGGAACAATTCGGCATTGATACAAGGCCGGCGCAGAGTAGAAATTGTTGAATTTGTTCAAACCGAGCCGTATTACCGGGTGCGCGCCCGGCCGATTGTCGAGCCTTCCAAAATCGGCCGACAAACGGAAGCCTTGATGCGTACCACCCGCGATTTGTTTGAGAGATGTGTTCAATTAGACCGCAGCCTGCCGGAAGAAGCACACTTGTTCTCATTGAATATTCACGAACCGGGCTGGCTGGCCGATATGGTAGCAACAGCGATTTCCCTTCCGCACAGCGAAAGGCAGGCATTGCTTTTACTGGTCGACCCGGTTGAGCGGCTAAAAAGGGTTAACTGGCTGCTGGCGCAAGAGCTGGATGTATTACAGTTAGAGGATGAGATCCAGAATCGAGTTCAAAGTGAAGTAGACCGCAGCCAGCGAGAGTTCTACCTGCGGGAGCAAATGAAAGCCATTCAGACCGAATTGGGGGAAGGGGATATTTTTAGCCGTGAAGTAACCGAATTGCGGGAGAAGATTCTGGCGACGCCCATGCCCGATGAGGTACGCGCGGTTGCCCTCAAAGAGGTTGATCGGCTTTCGCAAATGCCTTCCATGGCGCCCGAAGTGGGTATCATCCGCACCTATCTGGATTGGATTTTAGAACTGCCTTGGGTACAGGAAACAGAGGATAATCTGGATGTTGCGAATGCGGCGAAGGTTTTGGAAAAGTATCATTACGGACTGGGCAAAGCCAAAGATCGCATCCTTGAATACATTGCCGTGCGCAGCCTCAAACCGAAGCGGCTGAGACAGCCAATATTGTGCTTTGTAGGTGCGCCGGGTACCGGCAAAACCTCACTGGGGCGATCCATCGCCGAGGCGCTGGGCCGCAAGTTTGTGCGGGTATCTTTGGGTGGGGTAAGAGATGAGGCTGAAATTCGTGGTCATCGCCGCACTTATATTGGGGCAATGCCGGGGCGGATCTTGCAAACCATGCGTCGGGCAGGAACCATCAATCCGCTGTTCATGCTGGATGAAATTGACAAACTGGGCTCAGACTTTCGAGGTGATCCCTCTGCTGCACTTTTAGAGGTATTGGATCCGGAGCAAAATCATGCCTTTTCAGATCATTATCTCGAATTACCTTATGATCTTTCCAAGGTCATGTTTATTACTACGGCAAATACACTGGCTACTATTCCACCGGCCTTGATGGACCGCATGGAAATAATCGAATTCCCCGGATATATTGAAGAGGAGAAACTGGAAATTGCTTACCGCTTTCTGATACCCCGTCAGTTGGAAGAAAGCGGCCTTGAAGGGGAAGACATCAAGTTCCAGGAAAAGACGTTGCGGAAAATTATCCGTGAATATACTTATGAAGCGGGTGTTCGTAATTTAGAGCGTGAAATTGGCAGGATGTGCCGTAAACTGGCCAGGTTAAAATCGGAAGGGAAACCTTACCCGCACCGTCTGCAACCGGAGCTGGTTGAAAAGTTTTTAGGGCCTCCCCAATTCTTTATGACCGAAGCCGAGAAAAAAGATGAGGTTGGAGTAGCCACGGCCATTGCGTGGACTGAAAACGGCGGTGAGATTATGCCGGTAGAAGTGGCGGTTTTGGAGGGGAAGGGTAACCTGCAAATTACTGGTCAGGTTGGAGAGGTGATGCAGGAATCGGCGCAGGCTGCTTTATCCTATCTCAAATCACGTGCCAGAGAACTGGAAATTGATCCAGAGGTATTTGAAAGGTTAGATATTCACATTCATATACCTGAAGGAGCAATTCCAAAAGATGGGCCGAGTGCGGGTATTACGATAGCGACGGCTTTGATTTCCGCATTCACCGAGCGGGGTGTTTCCAAGGATGTGGGTATGACTGGAGAGATCACCCTGCGGGGGCGGGTTCTGCCTGTTGGTGGAGTGCGTGAAAAGGTACTGGCTGCCCATAGGGCAGGTTTGAAGATTGTCATTCTGCCCGAAAGGAATATGAAAGACCTGATTGATCTACCCAAGAAGGTTCGCCAGGACTTACAAATTAAACCGGTCACCCACATGGATCAGGTTCTGGAAATTGCGCTCGGACCCAAACCGCACAAAGAAACCGCTCGAGCGAAGAGGCATTCAGTGAAGAAGACAGAAAAGAGTGAAGAAAGCGAAATAAAAGAAACCACTGAAGCATAAAAAAGGCAGCCGCAAGGCTGCTCTTTTTTAGTCTTTGTCGGTTTGAAGCGGTGTGGGTGCCATGGCTTGTTGACGTTCGCTTTGCAGGGCTCGTACACCATTGCGAACCTGATTGAGCATTTTTTCCAGTTCAACCTCTAATCGGGAGAGAGACTCAAGCACGTATTCGTCGGCATCGCGTTTGGTTGATTCGGTTTCGAGGCGGGCTTGTTGAATAATCTGCTCGGCACGTGCATGCGCAGCCTGAATAATTGCGTCCCGTTCAATCATCTGTTCGGCTTTTTCGCGTGCCAGCTGGATGGTGCGGTTGGCTTCTTCCTGGGCCTGCGCAAGAATCCGGTCGCGTTGGGCGAGGATTTGCTGAGCCTTCTTAATTTCTTCAGGAATGGATACCCGCATCTGGTCAATCAAATCTAACATGCGGTCCTCGTCCACCATGACCGAGTGGGTGAACCATATTGGACGGCTTTCATTGAATAATTCTTCCAAACGATCTACCAAATGCAGTATGTCCATTTTCTCCTCCGCTTTCCAAACCTGAGAAAGGGTGGTGCAATATTCAAGCCAGTTAATAGTATATTATACGCATTTCAATCTCTCAGTGCTGTAATTGGCACTATGGATTGTCCATCCCCTAATTCACTGAATTTTTTCTTCAAAGCCTCGGCTACATGGATAGGTACCATGCTGCTAATATCTCCGCCGAGGGATGCGATTTCCCGGACGGTTGATGAGGAAAGAAATGTGTGCTGTTCGCTGGTGATTAATGCGATCATTTCGATGTCCGGATATAGGCGGTGATTGGCGAGAGCCATGCGAAATTCATGTTCAAAATCCGAAAACACCCTCAAGCCGCGTATGATTACCTGGGCTCCCACATTTTTGCAAAATTCAACGGTCAGGCCGCTATAACCTACCACGGTAAACTTTGGTTCGGCATAAAATGTTTGTTGAACCAGTTTCAAGCGTTCTTCAGGGCTGAATAGCAGATTTTTGAGCGGTTTATTATATACAGCGATGATTACCTCGTCGAAGAGACGGGCAGCCCGCCGGGCGATATCCATGTGCCCATAGTGAATAGGATCAAATGTTCCGGGAAATACGGCTCTGACCATAATGGTCTCCTTAACTGATATCTCCTCGTCCTTCTCCCCAAAAATCGTTCAACTTATCGAGAAGGGGTTGATAGCGAGGGTCACTTAATTGGGGGTCTTTCTCGAATAATTGCTGAGCAAGATTACGGGCTTTTTCAATGGTGTGAACATCGGTCAGATTGGCTATTTTCAGGTCGGCAAAACCAGCCTGTCGGGTTCCTAAAAATTCACCCGGGCCGCGTTGCTGCAAGTCCCGTTCAGCGAGAACAAAGCCATCGTTGGTTTCAACCATAGCGGATAATCGCTCGTTTTCCGCAGCATCTTCGTCATCTGGAATGAGAATACAATACGATTTTGCGTTCCCGCGTCCGACCCTTCCGCGAAACTGGTGTAGTTGGGCAAGTCCAAAACGGTTTGCGCCTTCGATCAGCATCACAGTGGCATTGGGTATATCCACGCCAACTTCTATAACAGATGTAGAAACCAGAATATGATACTCTTTATCCCGGAATTGCCGCATAACCTGTTCTTTTTCTTCCGGCCGCATTCTTCCGTGTAATAATCCAATTTTGAGATCCGGGAAGACTTCATTTTGGAGGCGCTGTTGTTGCTGTACGGCTGCCAGTGTGTCTTCTGTTTCAGATTGTTCTTGATCCACTAAGGGGTAGATAATAAAAGCCTGATAACCCTGACGAATTTGAGAACGGATAAAGGAATAAGCACGCTCCCGTTCTAAAGGAGTAAAGATGTGCGTTTCGATGGGTTGGCGTCCTGCCGGCATTTCGTCCATTACAGAAAGGTCTAAATCGCCGTAAATCGTAAGAGCAAGAGAGCGTGGAATGGGGGTGGCAGTCATTACCAGAAGATGAGGGTTATCACCTTTAGAACGCAGGGCGGAACGTTGGGCGACCCCAAAGCGATGTTGTTCATCAATTACGGCAAGTTGAAGGTGCTTAAATTCGATGGGATCTTCGATGAGCGCATGAGTTCCAATCAATAACTTAATTTCACCCGCAGCAAGTGCCTGCCGAATTTCCTGTTTTTCTTTTTCAGGAGTATCACCGACCAGCAAACGTACTTCACCGGCGTCAAAGGGCGCTGAATCATCTGCCTGTGAACGTACAAACAGTTTTTGGAAACTGCGATAATGCTGCTCGGCTAAGATGCTGGTTGGCGCCATGAGAGCTGCCTGCATTCCAGAATTTGTAACCATGGCAATGGCTAAGGCGGCCACCACAGTTTTGCCCGAACCAACATCTCCTTGAAGTAAGCGGTTCATCGGTCGGCCTGAGGTTAAATCGGAGCGGATTTCGTGAATGGCTCTAATTTGAGCATTTGTCAATGGATAAGGGAGTCGGTTAATTTGAGCATTGAGCCATTCATCGCTGACATTAAAAACTTTGGCGGTGCGATTTTGCCAATTCTGTTTCTGGCGCAAAACTCCCAATTGAATGAGGAAGATTTCATCGAAAGCTAATCTCTGGCGGGCTTCGCGAAGGTTTGCATCATTGTCTGGAAAATGAATTTGACGAAGTGCCTGTGAGAGTGGCAGGAGATTGCCAGCAGTGCGTATTTCTTCGGGCAGGAAATCTGCAACTCGGCCAGCCCAAAAGTTGACAGTCTGGTACATTATTCGGCGTAGAACCTTTTGACTTACACCAGCGGTCAATGAATAAACTGGAACGATGCGATTGGTGTGCAGGTGTTCCTGGTCCAGCAATTCCCATTCTGGATTATTCATGCACAAGCGGCCAAGATACATATCCACCTTGCCGGAAAGGACAACCTGAACACCCGGACGAATATTCTTCTCCAGCCAAGGTTGATTGAACCATGAAACCCGCAGTGAGCCGGTACCGTCTGAGATCACAGCCTCAAATAGTGTGCGGTTGCCTTTAATTTCGCGCAGTTGAGATTTTTGAACAGTTCCAGCAACGGATAACTCCTCTCCAAAACGCAGCTGATTGATCGGCTTCATTTTGGAAAAGTCGTCGTAGCGGCGAGGGAAGAAGTAGAGCAGATCTTCCAGCTTGTGAAGTCCTAGTTTTTCGAGGTTTTGAGCATTTTTGGGGCCGATACCGGGTAAAACTTTCAGGCTGGCATCTAAACCACTGGGCTTTTTGTTTTCTTCGCGAGTAGAAGGTTTGGATTGATTATTGAAGGAGGTTGTTCTGACGATTGCTGCTGGCGGGTAATCTGTCTTTTCGGGTTCGGGTGGCACAAAGGAATCTGTCGCTGGTGAATTGCCGTGCCTCTCAATAATTTCGAATATCTCTTGAACGATCTGCTCTCGCAATTCAACGGAAAGAGAAGGGTATTGTGCCAATCTATCACAGATTTGTTGGATTACCCAAGCCGGAAGTCCCTCTCGATTGGCTTCCTGTTCCCAGGCTGGAATGATCTTGTCCAACCCTCCCACAACCGCGCGATTGTCAAAACCTCGTTCTATTTCGAGTTTGAGGAATTTTTTAATTTTTTCCAGTGCTGATGACATGAGATTATTTTACCCTATTCTACAATGCTGACCGTTTGTTGGGGTTTTTGAAGTTCGCTTAATCGTTTTCGGAGACTGCTTCCACAACTATCAGCCCAACCATTTTAGGACTGAAAAGGAGGGCAGACGCCAGATTGAGATTGTGCTCACTATAACTGGTTTGAGGATAATTCTCAAGAAATATCTGGCGCATACTGCGAGTTTCGGGCAGCAGGGGTGGGACACTTTGAATGACGGCAATATGATTAAGGTTATCAAATTCTTCTACAAATTCAATGAAAAATTCGGTAATGTTGCGGATATTTCGCATTTTTTCAATAGGTGTTAAACGCTCGTCTTCAAACGAAAATACTGGCATCATTGACAGAAATTCCCCAACCAGCGCTTGTGCAGGGTCAACGATTCCGTTTTGGGAGAGGTATGACAATCCCGGACAGCAGACAACCGTGTAGGTGTGGGCGGCTTGCTGTCGAACAATATGCTCAACTTCTCCAAGATTTGCCCCGTTATGAATACTCTCGGCTGCCACTTGGGCCAGCATTCCCAAACCAGCTGAAAAGGTATTGGTGTCAATCACAATCACTGGCAGTCTACCTTGAAGGCTGGAAGCAGCCAGGCTGGCATTCTGAAATGTGCTGCTCAGGTGAGAGGAATGTACCAGAACCAGTACCTCGTCGAATTCGGTGCTCATTCCACTCAGAATTTGATTGAACTTTTCGGGAGAGGGGGGGATCAATTGGGGGGCACTTTTTCCACGCGCAAATAGCGGTAATTGAGATACCTTCAGCCCGTCTCCTCCTGAATAAGTTGTCCCATGGTAAATTACATCATGGGAGGCAATGCGAATCAGGTTTTGGCCCGGGAATGAGTGGCGAGGAAATTGAGCAGTGTTGTCAACCAGGATGCCAATTTTTCGCATAGGTTTATTCTATCGAAATAATCAACTGATAGTGCGGCTGTCCACCTTCGTGAATCTCCATTTCGTGATCAGGATATTTCTCCTGAATCTTTTCAGCAAGTTGATTTACCTCTTCTATTGTAATATTTTGACCATAAAACAAAGTGATACGTTCTCGTTCCTCGGTTTTCGCGGCCCTGAGTAACTCAAAGCAGGCTTCTTCAAGGTGGCTGGCTGATGCAACCAGTTGCCCGTTTAGAAGCGCAATGACCTGGCCTTCTTTGACTTTCACCCCATTAATTTCAACCGAGCGGGTAGCCGTTGTAATTTCCCCGCTTTCAACTTCCTGAATGGCTTCCTCCATCTCCGCCGCCACTTCATCCAGATCACCATCGGGATCAAAACGCAGCATGACATTAAGACCCTGAGGAATGGTTTTGGTGGGTATGACTTTTACATTCTTGACGGAAAGAGATGCTGCGTTTTGGGCAGCGAGAATAATGTTTTTATTATTCGGTAATATGATCACCTGATCGGTAGGCAGATTTTCAAAGGCTTTGAGAATTTCCTCCGTGCTGGGATTCATGGTTTGACCGCCTTCAACAATGGCGTTTACTCCCAGACTGGCGAAGATGCGTGAAAGCCCCAAACCGGGAGAAACGGCTACCACAGCAATTTTACCGGGTTCACAGGGTGGAAACTCGATGGCGGGTTGGGAATTTTTCTTCTCTTCCATTTGAGCCAAAAGGTTTTCAATGGCAACCTTGGTAATTGTCCCCAGGCTCATCGTGTATTCGATGGGTTCGTAGCGCTTTTCGGTGGGCACATGAATGTGCATGCGGTACATTCCATCCCCTTCGCCCACTTGAATAGAAGTACCCATCTGAGAAAGACGTTCATAGAAACGATCCAAATCCAACGGTTGATGAGGGCGAAAATCTACTACAACCTCAAAGTCCTGACCGGGTTCGATTTCTTCCATGGTTTCCTCTAAGTTCATTGCGGTCAGCGGTTGAACGCTGGTAGTAGGCGTTTCCAGAGACTGTCCCTTCAAGTAACGCAGCATACCTTCCAAAATGATAAATAAACCTTTACCGCCAGAATCAACAACGCCGGCCTGCTTAAGGATTGGCAGTAGTTCGGGTGTTTTTTGCACAGAGAGGTCTGCTTCAAATACGATTTTTTCCAACCATTCCAGAGAAAGTGGTTTGCCCTTGAATGATTCGATGGCGGCTGCAATGTCTTTGGCAACAGTCAATATCGTGCCCTCCACCGGCCTGACAACCCCTTTATAAGCAGTATTTTTGGCTTCGACCAGTGCTTTGATGAGGATTTCTCCATCTATTTCCTCGAAATTATCCAGGGCTCTGGCAAAACCTCTCCATAATTGAGAAAGAATAACGCCTGAATTCCCCCTTGCACCCATCAAAGCCCCTTGTGCGATGGCGTGGGCGACCTTGCCGACATTTTTTTCGTTGGAATGGAGAATCTCGTTAGAGGCCGCCTGCATTGTCAATAACATATTTGTTCCGGTATCGCCATCCGGTACAGGGAACACATTCAGGGAATTGACCAGCTGCTGGTTGGTTTTCAACCAGAGAGTGCCGGCTTCCACTAATTTTTTTAATCCAATTCCATCCAGTTTCCCTGCCTGCGCTAAATCTTTTGCCTGAGGCAGGGTAGTTCGATTCACTTCATCACTCATAGCGCTCCAAATTAATTCAGTATTATTTAGTCCGTGTCGCTGATTCGCAATCCACGAACGTGAACATTAACCTCTTTTACCGGTAACTCAAGCCACTTTTCGATTTGATAACGAACATTTTCAGCGACGCTGGAAGTTACCATTTTAATCCGAGTTCCGTATTCGACAATGATGTAAAGGTCAATCACAATGCCATCGTCTTTGAACTCCACTTCAACCCCTTTGGAGGGGTCTTTGACAATTTTGTTGGCAAGGTCTTCTGCCAGATTTTTTGCTGCAAGTCCTACCACACCGTAAGACTCAATCGCGGCCATGTGGGCAATGGATGCTATTGCCCGATGTGAGATAAATATGTTACCCAGCGGATTTGTTTGGCTCATAGTCACAATCCCTCTTTTATAAAACAATTCGTGTTGAAAAAAGATGCGCCCTGTGGTAAAATACCAACTTGCGTCCGGTCATTATGCGGCTGGAAAAAAGTTTTCTTGCTGGAAAGGATTTGATAGTCATGGCTAAATGCGAACGGTGCGGTAAAACAACAACTTTTGGTCATAACCGAAGTTTCTCCATGCGTGCTACAAACCGCTCCTACAAACCCAATTTGCAGCGGGTAACGGTAATGGAAAGTGGGCGGAAAGTTCGCCGCGTGTTGTGTGCAAAATGCCTTCGGACATTGGTTAAGACCAAGTAATTCATTCCTTTCGAGATCAGCGGCGTTAGCTGCCTTCTTGAATTTGCGGCGAAAGCCGCATTTTTTTTTGAAGTTGCTGCCTTAATGAATTCACGCCCTGCACAATCCCCTCAGGGTGCTTAAAGATAGCAGTTGCTGCTACAAAGCAAGTGGCCCCTGCCTCGGCAACAGCGAGGATATTATCAGAATTTATACCACCGTCTACCTGTAAAATGGCCTTTGGGTTGGTTTGATCGAGCGATTTTCTAATCAACCTGATTTTATTAAGAATTTGAGGTATGAAGGATTGCCCCGAAAAGCCGGGGTTGACCGTCATTATTAATACCAGATCTATGAACGGAAGAACAGCATCAATTGCCTGTGCTGGTGTGCCTGGATTTAAGACGATGCCAGCATGTGCACCCTGCGAATGAATAAATTGAAGGGTTCGGTGAACGTTCGGGTTATTTTCTATATGAATGCTGATCCAGTTGGCACCTGCATTGATAAAAGACTGGATATGATTTTCAGGCTTCTCGATCATTAGGTGAACATCAAGTGGAAGGGAGGTTATTCTCCGGCAAGTTTCAACGATGAAAGGCCCCATGGTGATGTTGGGAACAAAATGACCGTCCATCACATCAATGTGAATCCAATCAACGCCGGCATCCTCTGCCTGACGAATTTGATCCGAAAGGTTTGAGAAGTCAGCGGAAAGGATAGAGGCCGAGAGGTAGAACAACCTTCTTTTCCCTTTCAAATAGGAGGATTGAATGAAAACCAGATATACAACCAGAATGGAATCAAGCCGCCGACCGCTAAAATTGCCAGTAAAGCCAGAAGAATAGTTATCCAATCAATATTAAGGACAGCGTCATCACTATCTGGCGAAGTTGATGATGAAGACTGCGTAGGTGGAGTCGTTTGCAGTGGAATCACTTGCGGTTGAGTTTCTGCTTCAGTAACATTAAACCGTGCAGGGGAGGAAAATTCCTGTCCGTTTTGTAAAAAGGTAGATAACACTCTCGCAAACTGGTCAGCAGTTCGGTACCGAGCGGCGGGTTCCTTTGATAAAACTTTCAGAATGATTTGTTCGAGGGTTGGTGGAATTTCAGGGTTAAAACGGCGAGGAGGAGGGGGTAAAACCTCTCGGTGCATTCGTGCCAGTTCGACGGGGTCGTTACTTTGAAATGGCAATCGTCCCGTAACCATTTCATACAAAACGACACCTAACGAATAGACATCCGATGCGGGAGAAGGAGGTTCGCCGGCGGCCTGTTCAGGCGAAAAATAAAGGGGTGAGCCCCATACAACATCTGATCTTTCCTCAGGATGGATACTGGCCATCGCGCGGGCGATGCCAAAATCAGTCACTTTAACGCGCTGATCAGGGGTAACGAGGATGTTGTGAGGTTTGACATCGCAGTGGATTAAACCGGCGCGATGCGCATAGCCAATACCAGCGGCGGCCTGAACAATCACATTGACCGCTTCTTCGATGGGCAGACGAGTTCTTTCTCGAAGAATTGTTTTTAAGTCTGTACCCGGCAAATATTCCATCACAAGGTAAAGGCGGTCAGAGTCGAAACCAAAGTCATGTACGGTGACTATGTTGGGATGGGAAAGGTTGGCTGCTGCTTTGGCTTCCAGACGGAACCTCTCCCGAAAGGCTTCATTTTTTGAGTAGTCTTCTCGTAAAATTTTGATCGCAACCGGCCGTTCCAGCATGGTATCGCGGCCCAAATATACTACTGCCATACCCCCTGTTCCGATGGTCTGGAGCAGCTGATACCGGTTACCTAAAATGGGTACTACGGTTTTTGAGTCTTCCATATCCCGATGACTGATGGCTGAATTATATCACACCCGTTCATGTCGAAAATCATTCTATGAAGTAGAGTTATAATCTGTTTATTCTATTGTTCAGAAGCGGTTTATGAAATCAATTCTTTCTTATTTACAAAAACATCCTATTCAAATATTACTAATTGCCATACCCCTCAGTTTGATTGCCGATCTTTTTCATTGGGGAACTGTTTGGATTTTTGCTTTTTCTTCACTGGCGGTTATCCCTTTGGCTGCCTTGATTGGTGAATCAACTGAGGCTTTAGCTGCTTACACCGGGCCAAAAATTGGCGGGCTGCTTAACGCCACATTGGGGAACGCGGCAGAATTAATCATCACCATTATGGCAATCCGGCAAGGGCTGCTGGAACTGGTCAAAGCCTCGATTACCGGCTCTATTATCGGGAATTTATTGCTTGTGATGGGTTTCTCAATGCTGTTGGGGGGTTTAAAAAATGGTATTCAAAGATTTGACCGCCAACAGGCCTCCAATCATGCTGTTCTGTTAGTCGTGGTGATTGTTGCTTTGATCATACCGTCCTTTTTCAGCCACTCCATTGGGTCAGAAGGCAGTTGGGGGGTTGAGTCTTTGAGTCTCGGTGTTGCGGCTGTAATGATTGCTCTGTATATCGTTGGTTTAATTTACACTTTAAAAGTCTCGAAGAGCCCGATCACGGTTGGTGCAGTTGAAATTAAGACTGCTGTAACAAGCCATTGGAAGCCTTCCAAGGCTGTAGCCCTTTTAGCGTTATCTACCTTTGGGGTTGTTTTGATGAGTGAATTATTGGTCGGATCTGTTGAAGATGTGGTTGTGTCTCTAGGCGTGTCTGAGTTCTTTCTAGGGGTAATTCTTATTCCATTGATTGGTAATATTGCCGAACATCTTGTGGCTGTTACTGTGGCATTACGAAATAACATGGATCTCTCATTGGAAATAGCAGTTTCATCGAGCCTCCAGATTGCGTTGTTTGTTGCGCCTTTGCTGGTTTTCATCAGTCTATTGATCGGAAATCCACTCACATTGATATTCAACCGCTTTGAATTACTTGCCCTTGGAGGCGGCGTGGTGATTGCTGCAATGGTGGCATTCGATGGGGAATCGAATTGGTTAGAGGGAGCGGCTTTATTGGGAGTTTATTTGATTTTGGGAATAGGTTTTTTCCTGCTGCCGATGGGAGGGTAAGTGATGAAAGTGTTACCGCGCTCCGGCTGCTGGGTGATGGTTTTCTCGGTCTTGGTTGCCTTGTTGATTGTTGGCTTGGGGATAACCGGGCTCATATTATTGAAACCTGAAGAAAATAATTCAGCCAATGTTGCAACTGCGGTATTGACTGTAGTGCCAGCCCCAACATCCACAATAAGTGCTCAGATGTCCTTATTTTCTACCCCTACTGCAACGCAACCGCCGCTTTCGATAACAATTGACGGTATCCGAGTAGGGATGTTTGTGCAAATTTCTGGAACTGGGGGAGATGGATTACGACTGCGTAGAGAACCCGGTACCAATACAGATATATTGTTTCTTGGTTATGAATCGGAAGTTTTCAAGGTGGTAGATGGGCCCAGAGAAGCAGATGGTTTTACTTGGTGGTATCTTACCGCACCATATGATGAAAAACGGAGCGGCTGGGCAGCTTCTCGTTTTCTAAAAGTTATTGATTTATCTAACGAACCTCAACCTTGAGGAGATTATGTTTTATGGATTATTCACCAAAGAAAATTTCTGCTAACCGTACAACACTGGTTTTGACTATTGAGTGGGAAGATGGGCATATCTCCCAATATCCCTTTGGCTTATTAAGAGCGGCCTGCCCGTGTGCATCCTGCCGGGGAGGGCATGAAAACATGCGTTCAGAGCCGGAGGAGGAAATGTTTAAGATAGACCTGCCCGAATCGCCGGCGACCCGCATGAGAAGGCTTGAAGCAGTTGGAAGTTACGCCATCACGATTGAGTGGGAGGACGGCCATCATTTTGGGATATTTAACTGGCCCTACCTGCGCAAGTTGTGTCCCTGTGAAGTTTGTCGCCCTTCAAGGTAAATATTACAAGTCAAAGTACAATTCGATTTCGTAAGGGTGAGGTCTGGTGCGGATTTGGGACTCTTCACAGCGTTTAAACCGAATCCATTCCACCAGCATTTCCTCGCTGAATACATTTCCTTCCAGGAGGAATTGATGGTCCGCTTCGAGGGCCTGTAATGCCATTTCGAGAGATGTGGGCAGTCCGAGGATGGAGGCACGTTTTTCTGGTGGCCAGGAGAATATATCCTCATTAATTGGGCCAAAACCTGCCGCTGTGGGGTCAATCTGTTTCTTGATTCCATCTATTCCTGCCATCAGCATGGCTGCCATGGCCAGATAAGGGTTGCAGGTGGCGTCAGGAGGACGGAATTCAAAACGAACTTTATCAGGGTCGGTGGCATACTTGGGTACCCGAATAGCTGCGCTGCGGTTGCCGCTGGAAAAGAAGCAATTGACTGGCGCTTCGAAACCGGGTACTAATCTGCGATAAGAATTTGTGCTTGGGTTGGTTATACCTAAAATGGCGGGCGCGTGAGTTAGCAAACCGCCAATGTAATAAAGAGCAGTTTGACTGAGAAGGTGCGGGCCGGCCGGGTCATAAAAAATATTTATCCCGTCTTTTTGGAGGAGCTGGTGAAAGTGCATTCCATTGCCTGCCTCGCCAAACAGAGGTTTAGGCAGAAAGGTAGCCGTCTGGCCGTGTTTTAGGGCAACCATTTTCGTGGCATACTTAATCAACATTGAGGCGTCGCCGGCAGCCATTATTTCCAAGAGAGGCGTTTCAATTTCGCATTGACCGGGACCACCTACTTCGTGATGATGATACTTGATGGTCAACCCCATGTCTTCGAGGGTTTCTACAATTTCGGAACGCAGGTTGTAAAGCTGATCACGCGGGGGAATGGCGTGATAACCACCGTGGAGGGGAATAAAATGGCCGTGTCCGCCCATTGCGCTATTCCAGTTCGACTCAATTGAATCTACCCGATATGCAGCAACGTTCACGCCATTTTCAAAAGTTACTTTATTGAAAATGTAAAATTCAAATTCGGGTCCCCAGATGGATTTGTCGGCTATTCCGGATTGAATCAGATACTTTTCCGCCCGTCGAGCGGTTTCGCGGGGATCTGAAGAGAAAAGCTGCTTGGTGTCTGCTTCCATCGTGTTGCAAATAAAACTGAGGGTTGGAGATTCCCAAAAGGGATCCATAAAACCCGTTGATAGATCCGGAATTAGAACCATATCGCCAGCCCGGACGGACTTAAAACCGACACTTGAACCATCAAAGCCAACACCATTTTCCATGAGCGAGGGTTTGAATTCTTTAGAGGAAATGGTTACATGGTGCCAGCGCCCCCATAAGTCAATAAATTTCAAGTCAATCATGCGGATGTTGTGTTGTTTGACGTAAGCCTGAGCCTGATCAAAGGTTGAAAACATTGTCCTCTCCTGTTTTTAGAAAGTTTTATGGAAAATAAACACGACTCTTTCTCAAGAAACCGTTCTTGAGGAAGAGTCGGTGTATGGAAAGGCTAGAAATCATAGGGTTAATTCATTTTACAATAAAAAAGTTAAAGCCGAGTCGTTTCTGAGTAGTCAAGATTTACAACTTGTTTGGTGAATGCAAGGAGTGATTCGGTTGCAAAATGGTGTTTTGTAGATATAATTTTAACAATACGATTGCCGGCCATCTATCCCAAACGCAAAAAAATGTTATAGGGTTTTACTTGTTTATTCTTAAGAACATACTGATTTTCGGGGGAAAGGTGATTTCGGTCCCGGGAGGTTAAACTGGATACCCATCGTATCACTCAAAGTTTTAGCGGCGGACAAGGACCAGTCAAACAATTACAGACAGGGTTTGTGCTGGTTGATCGGTATTTGATTCAGGATGTAATTGGGGTAGGCGGCATGGGCTCGGTTTATCGGGCGCGTGATCTGCACTTCCCCAATGTGATCAAGCTTGTGGCTGTAAAAGAGATGATCAATCAGGCACGGGATCCGCTTGTGCGTCAGACGGTCGTGCAAAACTTTGAAAGAGAAGCCAATATTCTGGTTACACTCAATCATCCTTCAATTCCAAAAATTTTTGATTACTTTTCCCACGAAGAACGCTCTTATCTAGTGCTGGAATATATTAATGGGAAGGATTTAGAAGCCATTCTCAACGAGAGCGAAGGTCCGATTTCGGAGGATAAGGTAATTACCTGGGCGATTGAGATTTGTGATGTGCTGGAGTACCTGCATAATCACAAACCAGAACCGATCATCTTTCGCGATATGAAGCCTTCGAACGTGATGATTAACCAGCAGGGGCATGTGGTGCTGGTTGATTTTGGTATAGCAAAAATGTTCCGCGAAGGCCAAAAAGGTACGATGATTGGAACAGAAGGGTATTCACCGCCGGAGCAATATCGGGGTGAAGCCTCGCCACTCGCCGATATTTATGCGCTTGGGGCGACGCTGCATCATTTACTCACCAAACGCGACCCACGAATGGAGCCACCATTCTCGTTTGCTGAGCGGCCAATT
>DLXG01000140.1 GCA_003448875.1 Anaerolineaceae bacterium | reverse complement strand
AAACCGGAGGACTACCTCGAGAGGAACGATTCGTATCACTTCTTCGATGCGCTGGGGGATTTGATTCGCACCGGCCCAACCCAGACCAATGTCAATGACCTGATGTTTTTATTCGCCTTCGGGAGCAGTCACCTCTGAGGGGGTGTGGGCAGCGGCTTTGCGGGCAGGCTGGCGGTTAATTTTTACCAGCCGTCCTCTGCGGTGACGGGCTGTCAACACCCGGCGCAGGGGCGGAATGCGCACGATGAGAAGCAGGCTCAGTACCAGAGAAGCCGCCAGCGGTTTCCAGATATCCCCTTGCAGGCGTAAAAAGTCGCCCTTGACGGCCATTGCTAGATGGATGACTGCCAGAACGGCAATCCCATAAACCAGCATGTGGATACGCTTCCAGGCTTTACCAAGGGCCATTTGCCACCAGCGGTGCGAGGTGAGTGCAAGGGGGGTTAACAGGCTGAGCGCCAGCAGTCCTGCAATTAAGTAAGGTTTATCGGCAATCGAGGCCACGATCAGGTTGAAATCAAACTGATAATCCCAGCCGGTATAGGTGAGCATGTGGAGCGTGGCGTAAAAAAAGGCATACAGACCCAACGGCCGGCGCAGTTTGAGCAGTTGGGGCAGGTTGAAGAGGATGTGCAGGGGTGTCATCGCCAGCGAAGCCAGCAGGATGATGATGGCAACATCCCCCGAGCGCTGGGTGGCCGCCTGAATCGGGTTGATGGTCAGGTTATCGGTGAGGTAGGCGGCCACTAAAATGACCAGCGGCAGCCAGCATAATATGTGAACCGTCCATTGCAAACGTGACCAGTGTTTCATCGGCGTTTCAATAATTGACTCGCAAATCCATGTTGGCGTATAACTGGCCGACCTGTTCGGCATAACCGTTGAACAGCAGGGTTTCGCGGCGGCGGTTTTCTCCAATGCGCCGTTCTGTGGCTTGTGACCAGCGCGGGTGGGGTACTTGCGGATTCACATTGGCGTAAAAACCGTACTCATTCGGCGCAACAATGTTCCAGAAAGTAGGCGGCGTACTCTCGGTTAGTTCGATTTTGACAATCGCCTTGCTGCTTTTGAAGCCGTACTTCCACGGCACGGCCAGACGCAGCGGCGCACCATTTTGAGGAAGCAAGTCTTTGCCGTAAAGCCCGGTAACCAGCAAGGTCAGGTCGTGATAGGCTTCGTCCAGCCGCAGGCCTTCGGTGTACGGCCATGGATAAAACGGGCTTTTCACACCGGGCATGTTTTCACGATCCACAATGGTGGTGAACTTGACAAAGGCCGCGCTGGTCATCGGCTCAACTTCTTTCAACAAGAGCGAAAGGGGAAAACCCAGCCAGGGGATGACCATAGACCAGCCTTCCACGCAGCGCAGGCGGTACACTCTTTCTTCTTGCGGAAAGCGGCGCAAGTCATCCATGTCGAAGATGCGCGGCTTGTGAACCAGACCGCCGACTTCCACCTGCCACGGGCTGGTGGGGAAGTTTTTCGCCAGCGAGGCGACACCCTCTTTGACCATGGTAAATTCGTAATAATTGTTGTAATTGGTGATTTCTTCAAAGGAATTGGCCGGGTCGCCTAGTTCGTCACGGGGTCGTTCACTGATGTCAGTTGGGGTGTTTTCACCCTGCGAGGTGGTCTTTACACCACAGGCAGCCAGCAGAGAACCGGCTGCGCCCACAGCGGCCAGTTTAATGAATTGCCGTCGGTTGAGGTAAACCTGTTCGGGTGTAATTTCCGAAGAGGGAATTTTAGGAACATCTATCTTTCGCATGGCAGGTTAATCCATTTCGGGCAGGATTCTAAAAATTGGATATGTTCTACCCAATTAACCTTACCAGATATGAGGTTTTTTTTCAAACATCCATCGAGGGTTGTGCAGTCATTTGATTGCGAAAAGCCCGATCGAGACACCTGCTTTCTCATTTGCGGGATAAAAAATTCATCCCGCCGTCCCTGAGACCGGTATTTGGACGGCGGGATGAGGCGTAAATGGCCTTATTCGCGCTTTCTTTCGCTGAAAATACCCAGCAAAATACCGAGACCGGCCACAATCAACAATACCGGCCCGAGCAGCGTCCAGTTGGCCGAGAAGAAGCCAATCAAGCCGGTGGCAGTCACCAGCAGACCAAAAATGGTCAGCCCCAGCACATTGCCAAATTTTTCCTGATTAAGAATGCCCAGCAGGGCACTGACGAAGGCTCCAAAAGCGGGGATGAGGATGGCAATCGCCCACCAGTTATAGGGCTCGAAGCGCCGGGCCAAATCCATCCAGCCGGTGTTGATGCCCAAGAAGCCGAATCCCAGATACATGGCACCCAGCCCGATCCAAAATGCCATGTTGAGCATTTCTCTGCCGCCGAAGCCGTTGAGCAGGATGGCAAACCCCGGCGCAATGACCATCAGCGGCCACCACACCGACCAGTCCAGACCGAACAGGAAGATGAAGGTCAGAGTGAAAAGAATGAGAGCACTACCGAGGCTGCTGCGCGCGGCGGCGTTGAATTTACCGCTGGATCGGACGGCATAATACGTGCCTGTTAACGAACCGAAGGCGGGGATGAGGATAAATAAGGCCCACCAGTTAAAACGCGGGCCGAGCCAGCCGGCCTGTTGGGCAAAGATGATCATACCCGCCAGAATTAAAATCAAGCCAAACCATGCGCCATGGCGACGCGGGGATGTTACACTCGGTTTTTGAATATTAGGGGAAGAGTTTTCCATCTCAATTTACCTGCTTTCTGCCCGGGAGCAATGTTTAATTTATATACGCAAACCATGCCTTGAAGTTGCGCCAGGTCAGCAGCAGGCTTAAAAAGAGTCAAACGCCCGGGTGAGGGGGGCACCCGAACGTTTGACAATTTCATCATACCATGTAATAAAGACAATTTCAATCCCTCAATTATTAAAATTTTTGAAATTTGAAGACCCGAATAGTTGAATTTTCCAAATCAAGCGGTTGCCATGAAATTTCATAAAAAGCAGAGATAGAATTGACGAACATCCGCGCTCATGCTATAGTATGGGCACTCCGACCTGAGTGGATGATCAACACTCTTTCGGTCATTACTGCGTTATTGAGGGACTATGACGGTGCAGCCTCCGGTTATTATCGAGAATCTTTCATTCCGCTATCGCAGCCGTTCGGATTTTGCGATTCGCGACATCAACCTGACGGTAAACGAACCCCAGGTAGTGTTGATTGCCGGTGCGAGCGGCTGCGGTAAAACGACCCTGGCGCGCTGTATTAACGGCTTGATTCCACGCAGTTACAAAGGCGAATTAACCGGAAAAATTTACCTGCAAGGACAGGATATTGCCGGTTTACCGCTGGCGCGCATTTCTCAACTGGTCGGCACGGTGCTGCAAGACCCGGAGCGTCAGATTCTCGGTTCTATCGTCAAGAACGAAGTCGCTTTTGGATTGGAAAATCTGGGGTTGAGCCGTTCTGAAATCCATAGGCGGGTAGATGAAGCGCTGGAGCGTTTGAAGATTGCTCATCTGCGCGATCGGCAAACCCATTATCTTTCCGGCGGTGAAAAACAAAAAGTAGCCCTGGCAGGGGTGCTGGCGATGAAGCCATCCATCCTCTTGCTAGATGAACCGCTTGCCAGCCTTGATCCGGCCAGCGCGCAGGAAGCCCTGCAAGTCATCCGTGACCTTGCCAATGAAGGCATGACCGTCCTGATGGTCGAACACCGGGTTGAAGACGTGCTGCGCATTCGCCCGGAACGGGTTTTGTTTATGAAAGACGGTGTGATTCAGTATGACGGCGACCCGCAGCATCTGGTTGAGCGGGTGGATTACCGCGAAGTGAAGCTGCCTGCCCCTATGATTATGGAACTGGCGATTAAAGATGCGCCCCCTCCGCCGTTGAATATCCTGCCGGGCGTTAACGGCGGCGGTGCCCCGCTGGTGGAATTCAAGGATGTGGCCTTTGGCTATGACAGCGGGCCGGAAGTGCTGCATGGCATTAACCTCCAAATCCGGCGGGGGGATGTGATTGCCGTGTTGGGGCCGAACGGGGCCGGTAAAACAACTCTGGTCAAACATGCGATTGGGCTGCTCAAACCCAAACGCGGTAAGGTTCTCATCAATGGTCAGGATACCCACCAGTTGAGTGTGGCTGAAATCGCCTCAACGCTGGGTTATGTGTTTCAGAGTCCGAGCCACATGCTGTTTGCACCAACGGTTTATGATGAACTGGCGTTCGGACCGAACAATCTCAAACACCCTGAAGAAGAGATCCGAAAGGAGGTGAGTGAAGCGATTGAGATTGTCAACCTGCAGGGGTATGAGCAGACACCGCCGCTTTCCATGTCGTTTGGTCAGCAAAAACGGGTGAGCATTGCCGCCATTCTGGCAATGCGCTCGCGCATTCTGGTCATGGATGAGCCGACTGCCGGGCAGGATTATAAAAATTATATGAACTTCATGAATTCTATTCTGGAAATGCCCGGTTTTGAAGCCATTTTATTCATTACCCATGATCTGGATATGGCAGTCATTTATGCCAACCGGGTGCTGCTGGTCAACGATGGTCAGGTGGTGGCGGATGGCAAACCAGCTGAAGTGCTGGCAGATCTGGAGCGTCTGCGCCAGTGCCGGCTGCTGCCAACTTCCCTGTTGGAAACCAATCTCAAGTACTTTCCAAAAACCCAACAATTTTTCCGTGCCGAGGCCCTGACGCATGTTCTTGCATCGGGCAACTGACTTCTCACCATATTTCGCCTAAGGAGAGAATGAGATGGATCGCAAATTAACTTCTGTGATCGTATCACTGGTGGCTGTGCTGGTGTTCTTCTTGCTGATTGTGTGGATCGGCGGCATGATCAACCCCGACCTGCAGCTGGATGAAACCGGCGTACTTCGTTTTGCTTTCGTTGGAATCGGTTTATTAATCGTCTTTATCGTTTACCTGCTGACCCGCCAGAGCCAGATCTGGGAAGTAGGCACCCGTGAGGTGGTGTATATGGCAATTGGCGCAGCCTTATATGCGGTGCTTTCCTTCCTGTTCAATGGCACCGTGTTTGCGGTACCTTCCGTTAGTCAGGTAGCGCTGCGCCCGGCGGTGGCCATCCCCATGTTCTTTGGCTTTGCCTTCGGGCCGTCGGTGGGTTTCTTTACCGGTGCGGTGGGCAATATGTTCGGAGATGCCCTGACCGGTTTCGGCCTTTCGCCGCAGTGGTCGGTGGGTAACGGCTTAATCGGTATGGTAGCCGGTATGGCGCTGCTGTTCAAAGACCGCCAGAAGGGCATCAATGTGGTGCTGGTGATCAGCTTTATACTGGCATTGTTGGCCACGGCCGTCTTCTTCCTGAACCGCAATGTGCCGAACATGATGTTCTTTGATCCCGAAGCGGGTATTTTCGGAGATGCCACAATCTCATGGTTTGCCGGCCTTTCTGCCATTGTTGGCTTTCTGCTGGTGGTTGCCATCCGCTTTACCGCGGTGTTCAATAAAAATCCCGAAGTCACTGCCGCGGTAGCCTGGAGTCTGCTGGGTAACTTCATCGGGATTGGTTTTGCTGCCATTTCGGACATCTGGATCAACGGCTACCCGCCAGCGGTTGCCATTGTCGGTGAATTTCTGCCGGCAGCCGGGCCTAATTCGATCTTTGCTGCCATCCTTGTCCCGCTACTGGTAGCGGCTTACTCTGCCGTGCAGCGTCAGACCGGACGATAATTCTGATAAGAAAGGACCTTGCCCCCGATGCTGGTCACCTGGCGTTATAAACCCCGTAAATCCCTGATTCAATCCTTCGATCCCCGTGCGTGGATTATCTTCTTCCTTTGCTACATCGCCTGCTCAGTACTCTTCTGGGATCTGCGCTACCTGCTGGTGCTGTTTGGCATGGCAATGCTGGTCGTGTTCACTTCGGGGATTAGGTTCTCGGAAATGCGCCGGGCGTGGCTGTTCATCGGGGGCTTTGTGGTCTTTTTCTCATTTCTAACCTTTTTGACCGGACGGGGCGGGATCGAACTCTATACCGAGGAACATCTGATCACCCGTTGGGAGGCCGGTTTCACACTGCTGGGCTGGCGGCCAACCCTGACGGTGACCGCCGAAAAAACCATGTACGCCGTTTCCATGCTGGTCAGGGTGTTCAGTCTGGCCAGTATGACCATTCTCATCCCCTATTCGCTCAACCCGGCTCATTATGGCATCATCTTCAAGGGTCTGGGGCTGCCGGATAAGGTGGCTTACGGCATGGATCTGACCATGCGCTTCATCCCCTCGTTTGGCAGGGATTTCATGCTCACCCGCGATGCCCAGCGGGCGCGCGGTTATGAACTGGAAAAATTGAGCGGCGGTTTGGTGGCGCAGGTGCGTAAACTGGCCCCCCTGATTGTCCCAGTAACCATCCATGCGATTGTTTCCAGCGAAGATATCATTGATGCGATGGACCTGCGCGCATTTGGGGTGGGGCCGCGCACCTGGCTGGAGGAATTGCACTACCGCACCCGTGACCGCCTGTTGATCGGTTTTGGGGTGGTCATGCTGCTGGTCAGCATTGCCCTTTCTCTGTTTGGGATGGGCAAGTTCTGGGTGCCGCAGTTTCTGCTGCAACTTGCGGGCGCGGCCTGAATGGGGCATGACCCAAGCAAAATAAACTGCCGGAGGATTTTTCATCCGGCAGTTTATTCTTATGTTGTTATGAGCTGCCGGCGGCCGGGCAGAGGCTTATAAAACCTTGACCAGTGCAAACCGGCCGGCCAGCCGGCTGTTTTCAAATACCTGCGGGGCGGCCAGCGCCACAACCGCTCCATGCTGCCGCACGCTTTCCAGCACTTCACCAAACCGGCGAAAATCCTGTTGAGACGTGTTGAGGATTTGATCGCGAGTACGCTGGCGTTCTTCATCGGTGATGCCCAACAGATAGCGGATCAGGGCCGTGTAACCTTTGGCATCCGGCAACTGGTAGGCGTCCACCTCGCCAATTGCGCCGATGATGGCCTTGGTCAATTCGCTTTCGCTCAGTTCCAGTTTGCGCAGGTAGTCGGCGGTCTGGTCGAAGGCTTGCAGGGTTTGATCCAGATTGGGGTCGCGGTAAGAAAGGAAGTTGAAATTGCCGGATTGTTGATCGAACACGGCAAAACCGCCATAGGCACCGCCCTGCACGCGCACCTTTTCCCAGAGATAACTGCCGCGCAGGTAGGGGACGATGACCAGCGCCGAGCCGTGAAAGGTATAGCCATATTCGTATAGATTTGTGCCTTTGCCGACAAAATTGACCTGCAACGGCATGGCCAGCCCTTCAACCTCTGGCAGGCTGCCTTTTGTCCACGCATGCAAGTGGAGTTGCCCTGCGGGCAGACTGCTGACAAAGTCTTCCACAAGCGGACGTATGTTCTGCCAGTTGGCAGAGTCGAGGGTGATGTTGCAAATGGCGGCGGCGCGCTGAATGAGGGCATTGCGCATGGCTTCGAGGGTTTGGTGGACACTTTCCCAATCCGTGTCAATCCGTGTGAGCAATTCCCGCAGGAAGAACAACTGACTCACCCCACTGGTTTGTTCGCCGGCCCAATCGGCCTCACTGAAACGCGCTTTCAGTCGCGTATTGACTACGCGGTGCCCGGCATGGACAATTCCGGACTCCATGCTGGCTTTGTTTTCCAGCACCATCTGGCGGATGCGTTCACGGTCGTGCAGACGCGCGCTGGTCAAAACGTCTTTGAGAATGGCAAGCAAATCGGCAGCCTGATCGGTCATGGCTTTGCCGCGCAGGAACAACCAGGCGGCCGGCTGGCGCGTGTGGCGGGACATTGAAAAGAGGGTAGTGGGGTAAATGCCACCGGTACGCTGCCCAATTTGCTGGAGCAGTTGCACAAAGGTCAGGTCGCGGGTGCCGGTTTCCAGCAAGGCTCGGCTGAAAATGGGCAGATAGGGCAGCCATTCCTGCGGCAGGCTGTGCAGGTCAAAACCCAGATCCAGGTAGAGGATGCCGTTGGTGAACAGATCGTGGTAAAGAAGTTTACTCTCTGCCAGCCGAATTTCCTCACTGGGAATGGTCTTGACCTTTGGTTCAAGGTCAGTGCGGGTCAACATGGGGATGGTAGCCAGTGCTTCCGGACTGTCGGGAGTTTCCTGACGGCGTTTGAGTTCGCGCGTGATTTGAACAATTTCATCAAGTTGCTGCGGGCTCATTTGGGCGCGGGCCTGCTGCAAGCGCTGCTGTTCGGCGGCAGCCCTGCGTTGGCCCAATTGGGGATCTGGCCGTAACACAAGGCTGACCCGGTGGGGGTTTTCTAAAAAGTGCTGACGGATCAGGTTTTCAAAGAAGCGTTCGCCGGCCTGAAAACGGTGTTTGATGGCATTCAGCGGGGCTTCAAAGGCGAGGGCTTCAATCGGGTTGTGACCGTATACCCAGTTTTCCACCGCATTGAGCATCATCACCAGACCGCGCGGATAAGAGCCGGTGTTGTTCTCGCGCAGGCTGAATTCGATGGTGTTGAGGGAAGCGCGCAGGGTTTCGGGGTCAAAGCCCTCTTCTGCGATCTGGTTGAGGGTTTCCAGAATTAACCGCTCAACCTTTTCGGTGTCCTGCTCGGCCACACCTTTCAACCCCACCGAGTACATGGTTTGGCGGTAGCCGGTTTGAAAGCCGCCGCCGGTCAGGTCTTCGCCCAACCCCGAATCGATCAGTGCTTTCCGCAGGGGAGAGGCGGGCGTGCCGATCAGGGCGTGATCCAGAATATGCAGTGCCAGAATTTCCTCAAGGTTGCCGCTTTCTACCAGCAGCCAGTTGAGGGTGATTTGAGCTTTGGCGTTGGGGTCATCGCCGCTGTCATAAAACACCTCTTTCTTTTGGGGGGCGTTCAAGCGCGGCTGCAAGGGAATTTCGGCGGGGACTTCTCGCCGGCTGAATTCTTTTAGCGCATCATTCATGTACTTCAACCGCTGTTCGGGATCATCATCGCCATAAAAGTAAACCAGCGCGTTGCGGGGGTGGTAGTAAGTTTCGTAGAAGGAACGGAACTTCTCATAGGTCAGCGAGAGGATGGCTTCCGGCTCGCCGCCGCTGTCATACCGGTAGATGGTGTCCGGGAATACGGCATGTTGCGCTTCCTCAGCCATCACCGAATCGGGTGAGGAATAAGCACCCTTCATCTCGTTGAACACCACGCCTTTGAAACTCATCTCTCCCTGCGGTTCTTCCAGTTCGTAATGCCAGCCTTCCTGATAGAGGGTGAAGGGAGAAATCAAGGGGTGAAAAACGGCATCCAGATAGACATCAATCAGGTTGTAGAAATCCTTGAGATTGGTGCTGGCCACCGGATAAATGGTTTTGTCCGGATAGGTCATGGCGTTTAAGAATGTATTGAGTGAACCCTTCATCAACTCCACGAACGGCTCTTTGACGGGGTATTTCTTCGAGCCGCACAGGACAGAATGTTCGATAATGTGCGGCACGCCGGAGGAGTCGGGCGGTGGCGTGCGAAAGGCAATCCCAAAGACCTTATTCTCATCGTCATTTTCAAGCGAAAGCAACTGCGCTCCGCTCTGGCGGTGTTCCCACAGGCGGGCGCGGGTATTGTATTCGCGGATAAAGCGGTCTTCTATTAACACAAAACCGTGTAACTCTGTCATGGATACCTCTTTTCAGGGTTTGATTTTTTTAGGGCTGCCGGGCAGCCGGAAAAGGAACGGCAAACCCAGCAGAACGAGAACCGCACTCAGCAAATATGCGGTACGCAGATTGAACAAGTCGCCGATTGCGCCGATGGCCAGCGTGGCAAATGAACT
>DLXG01000043.1 GCA_003448875.1 Anaerolineaceae bacterium | reverse complement strand
AAAAGACGGCACTGTCGTGTGGGCAGGTATTGGCTTGTATAAAGGCCCTGATTCACCGGATGACCCTTACGGCATTGCGGTGGCCATCCGCCATAATTTTGGGTTTGACCGCCGACAGTTGTATACCATTTATGCCCACATGGATCGCGTAGATGTGTCGGTTGGCCAAACGGTCAAAGCGGGTGATCAACTTGGCATTGTCGGCAATACCGGCTTTACCACCGGGCCGCACCTGCATTTTGAAGTCCGCTTGGAACGGAACAGCTACTACGTTACGCGCAACCCTGAATTGTGGCTCGCCCCGCCTCAGGGGTGGGGTGTACTGGTTGGCAGGTGGATGAAAGCCGATGGCTCGTTAATTCGACTGCTGGATGTGCGTGTTGCATCTGCCGAACTTAAGCGCAGCTGGGTAGTGCGAACCTATGCACCCGAAAGCGTCAACAGCGATGATTATTACCGCGAAAATCTGGTGCTGAGTGATTTGCCAGCCGGCGAGTACACCCTTCAATTTTCCTATAACGAAACTGATTATCAAACCCGCTTCAACATTCTGCCCGGTGCAATTACCTACATCACCTTCCGGGAAGGATTTGGATTTTCAAACCGCCTTCCGGATGCTTCTTCCTCCAATAACCTCTGGCAGCCAGTTGAACCTTAAAAACCTTGACAATTTGAGCCGCTCGGTACAGAATCGGGGGATTGTCTGCCAGATCAATGGCAGGTATCATTAGGATTGATTTGAAATTGGAGGAAGAACAATGTTCAGTACGAAAATTATGAAGCAGGTGTTAATGCTTTTCCTGCTGTCAGGTTTAATGTTGCTCTCGGCTTGCAGCCGCTCTGAAGCAACTCCCACTACCGACCCTGCGCTGATCTTCACGCAGGCAGCTGAAACGGTAGCCGCCGGTTTAACCCAGACGGCGGCAAGCATGCCCACCGCCACACCCACCGTAACTTTACCGCCCACCAGCACCCCCGAACCAACACAGGCAGTTACCCCGACCAGCGCTGTATCACCCACGGCGACCATACCGCCCACTGCCACCCGTCCCTCTGTAGCCGATCGCGCTGATTTTGTTTCCCAGAGCCCGCTGGATGGTACGGTCATGTACCCGGAACAGCCGTTCACCCTGACCTGGACGGTAAAAAACGTGGGTACGACGACTTGGACAACCGCCTATCAGGTACGTTTCTTCCTTGGAGATGCCACTTTGCGTTTTGGGGCATCTGACATCCGCTTTCCTAAGGAAGTTAAACCCAATGAGAATGTAGACCTGACGCTCAGCATGAAAGCCCCCACCAAAGCCGGTGATTACACGACCATCTGGGTTCTGACCAACGCTGATGGACAGAATTTTTACACCCTGACTCTGAATATAAAAGTTTCCGGTACGGCCCCCACCGCCACGCTGACCGCTGCCCCTGCCACCAATACTCCCCTGCCATCACCTACGGAAGCGGAAACCCCCGTACCAACCCCCTGATCTTATTCATTGTGGTGGAAAACACACCGTCTCTCAAAGATTTCATCAAAGCCGAGGCCAGCCGTCTCGGCTTTGATCTTGTTGGCTTTACCGATCCTTCTCCGCCAGATTCATTTGCCGTTTATCAAAAATGGCTGGAAGAGGGTTTACATTCGGGCATGGCTTACTTATCCCGGCCGGATGCCGTAGCACGTCGAGCCGACCCATCTTTGATTCTCCCCGGTGTGAAAAGTATCGTTGTGGTGGCCATGCGTTACCCTCGGCCCGAAGATGCCCCTCACCCTGTTTCCGAACCTGCAGGCAAGGTCGCTGCCTATAGCTGGGGAGAAGATTACCACCACATCATCCCATCTCAATTAAGCAGGTTAGTTACTGCCCTAAAACAGAAAATTGACTTCCCTTTTGATTGGAAAATCTACACCGACAGCGGGCCGGTTCTGGAACGTGATTTAGCCCAACGCGCCGGATTGGGCTGGATTGGAAAGAACAGCTGCCTGATTCATCCGCGTATGGGATCGTATTTCCTTCTGGGTGAACTATTCCTGACCCTCGACCTCGAACCTGATCCGCCATTCACGGCAGACCATTGCGGCTCCTGCCAGCGATGTATTGAAGCCTGCCCGACTCAGTGCATTTTGCCCAATCGCACGCTCGATGCCGGACGCTGCATTTCCTACCTGACCATCGAAAATAAAGGTGCGATTCCAAACGATTTACGCCCTGCTCTTGATGGGTGGGTTTTTGGGTGTGATATTTGTCAGCAGGTTTGCCCATGGAACATTCGCTTTGCCTCATCCGCACATACTTCGAGTTTCTTAGAAAAAAAGGAAATTGCCCGCCCTCCTCTAAAACAGGAAATTCACCTTTCTTCGGCAGAGTTCAGGCAAAAATTTAACCGCAGTCCAGTCCCGCGGGCTAAACGACGCGGATATCTACGCAATGTCGCGGTTGCGCTTGGTAATCTTGCGGATAAGACGGCCTTGCCGCATCTGATTTTTTGTCTGCAAAACGAAAGCGAGCCGCTTGTTCGCGCTCATGCAGCCTGGGCAATTGGCAAAATTGGAGGTCAACAAGCCATCAACGCGCTGGCCAATGCCCTAAGTTCAGAAACCGACCCGCAGGTCATCAAAGAAATTCACCTTGCTCTAAACCACATAACAAAAAATTGAATCATTCGCTCATGGCATCCACTGAGGGAATGCCGCATTATCAAAGAGGGTTTCGATCCGATTATCCGCCCGATACCAGATCAAAACTTTGGGTGCATCGTCTGACTGGCTCAGATTGACCTGTTGAAAAACGACCCTGTTCCCATCTGGCGACCATTGATAAGAAGAATAATTCATTTGCGGGTCACCGGTGATCTGCTGGACGGATTGACCGCTCCGCTCAAATAGCCACAACTGTTTGCCTTCCTGCCGGCTTTCTGTCTGAAGTCCGCAGATCAGCAACTCACCATCAGGCGACCAGGCCGGCAGAGAAACATCCAGCACCTCAAACGAATCATCAAAAAAGCGGCTGACAGAACGGCTCGCCAGATCCAATCGAAAAAGTGTACTTCGTGGAATCGTTCCTTCGCCATCCCAGTCGGCCACAATCAATGTAGCACCATCCGGTGACCAGCTGCCCCTCCCCGTAACCCGGCTGGGAATGATTGAACTGCTCCCATCCACCAAATTAACCAAACGAATGGCATTTTCCCCAAAATCATAGAATGAAACCGCTGTACCGTCCGGTGAAAAAGATGGCAGTGCCCCATAAAGACCCGGATTGTTGAACAAAAGATTACTCGAACCGCTCTCCACATCGAGGATATAAATCTTTCCAACCGCTTCAACCATGCTGGCAGTCAGACCACTCTCATAGTGGGTATAGGCCACATAACGGCTGTCCGGCGTCCATGCTGGTTCGATGCAGGCAAATTCAGCGCATTTCACCAGCACTTTTTCTTCGCTTCCGTCTCGTCTAATCAAAACCAGATCACTGCCACCCCGCAGGTTGATTCTGGAATAAATAATCCTTTCTCCATCCGGCGATACAGCAAAATCAAACACACGGCCGCCGCTGTCCGTCAGGAATGAATTTTCACCGCTGAGCGGATCCATCCGCACCAATTCCGCCGAGATGAGCGGGTCACTTAGGAAAACCAGAGCGGCAGGACGAATCTTCAAGGCAGCCTCAAATGGCTGTCGCAGCACCCGCCCATCACGGCTGCGCGCGCCTTCTGCAAGAATGAGTTTTAGTGAATTCCCCTCTCCAAGCGTGGTGTTCGGAAAAAACCGGATTGTGCGGTCATCCAGCCATCGCCAGACACCCTGCCAGGCCGGCTCAAAGGAAAGCCGGCTTTCAACAGAAAACCTTTCCATATCTTGTTGAAAGCGTAACTCTACCGGCCCGCGCCCGCCAATCATCCCATCCTGAGCGGGGAAAACAACCTGCGGTTGAGGTAAACCAACCAGATCACTGATCAGGGCCAGTAACGCCAGTAGCCCCGCCAGCGTTGCGATGATGATGAGAGCAATTCGTTCAAATCGGCGCAGTTTCATGGGAACAGGTAGGGCTGTTCGGGCTGAGGCACTGCCTCGACGGATTTGGCCAGAATCATGGGAAACAGCCGTCCATCTCGTTCCAACAAATCTATGGTTCCCTGCACACGCACCCACGAGTGTTCTTTCAGTACTGCAAAGCCGGGGTATTCCACGATCATTCCCAAAGCCGTTGCATCCGCCACACAGCAGGTGATCGTGAAGCGGCCCACCATAAATTGAGAATCGCTCAGACGGCCATCCGAAAACACAAACCCGGTTACATCAACCGGCTGACCAACAAATTGCTGGATATCCTCGCTGTAACTGAACAGGCGTATCCAATCCAAAACCGTTCTTTCGGTGGGACTGAGTGAAAGCAAACTGGCCGTGTCCTCAATCCGCGCCGATAGCGGCGCATCCATGCTCACACCCCGGTTGACCACCGCAGAGGGGCTTAATGGTCTGGCCGGAATAAGAAACCCGATCAGGATGGGAATGGTCAGCCACCACAAGTTCAATTTCCAGCTATCCGCCAAAACCTCTCGATTATTGTTTTCCTCAAGACGCTCTGCATAAAGAAACTGGGCCAGAACCACAAGACATAAACCAGCCAGAAACACCAACACCACAAACCGCTGGTTGATGTACAACAAAATATTGCCATTCCAGATTCGGCTCAATAAATATAGCCCCATCAGTGCCAAAATCAGCGCCTGAAAACTTCGACCAGCCCGCAAGGTCATTTTCACCTCACCCATAAATTGATGGCCACCCCGGCGATCAATGTCAGCAGCCACGGCAGTAAGACCAAAAGTACCACGATGGACCGACGGAAGACTCGCAAGTACATCAGGGTTGCTTTAATATCCACCATCGGCCCATACACCAGAAATGCCAGCAATGCCCCCGTTGAAAAAGTACCGCTGAATGCCAGCGCAATGAAGGAGTCAACCGTGGAGCAAACCGAAAGCAGCACCGCCACCAACGAAAGCACAATCACCGAAAGAACCGGCCCCTGACCCAATGAGAGCAGCCATTGTTGCGGAACAATAGTTTGCATCAGCGCTGCCAACAAAGCGCCAATCACTAAAAAGCGTCCCATTTCAAAGAATTCATCAGCCGCAACAACCATCATTTTTTTAATTTTTTCTTTGAAGTATAACGACTGAGGATCGCCTTCATGGTCGTAATGGAGATGAAAAGCGTGGAATGTACCTGCACTCGCCGGTCGGAGAATTCTGCTTCTATCCGGCTCAAACAGAAACAGTAAGCCGACACCAATTGCGATAAACAAAGTGAGAGCGAAGCGAAGCCAGAAAATCAGCGAATTACCGAAGGCTGTAAACGTGCTGGCGATGACAATCGGATTGATCACCGGCGCTGCCAGTAGAAAAGCAATTCCAACCGGCACAGGGATGCCTTTGCTCATCAATCGGCGTGCCAGTGGAATGCTGCCACATTCACATACCGGAAAGAACAATCCGAGCACGCTGCCCAAACCGACAGCAAGAAAGCGATTGCGCGGCAGCAAACGGCCTAATTCTGCCGAAGTGAATATCACCTCAACCAGACCGGAAGCCAGTGTACCCATCAACAAAAATGGGGCAGCCTCGATAAAAATCCCCAGAAATACCGCCGAAAAATTGCCGACACCTTCCGTGATGGCTACAACAATTCCATTCTGCCAGTTGAAAACCTGTTGCAGACGGGTCATACCAGCCAGCACAACCCCTATGACAACAATCATGATGGGGAGGCTTCGCAGCAACCGGCCCGCCCCAGTCTGATTAACTGGATTGGTTTGATGATGGGTCAACTCTTTGGTTTTGCTCCACATGTCAGAAGTGCAAAAGATTTATACCATAATATGTTTAGCAAAAAATTAAGGGGCTTTACCTTCAGAAAAGCCCCTTGGATTTGTCTGATCTATTCTTTGATTTTTAAGAACTACTGGTCGGCGAAGGCGTGGTGGTTGGCAATTGCCCTGCCGTCGTTGGCGTCAACGTGGGCGGACGGGTAGGCGTTGGTGTGACTAAATTAACCCGCACAATCAACACTTGACCGGCAGAAATCAGGTTTTTATCCGTTATCTTGTTCTGCTGCATGATGTCATCAACGGTGGAGTTAAAAATAGAGGCAATAAAGTCGAGGGTATCACCCGTCTTGACAACGTACTCTATTCGGGTTCCACGCGGCAGACCAGTTGGGAGAGGCGTCTCTGTGGGCAATTGCTGATTGGGTGCCGGGATGAGAATTTTATCCCCTTCACGAATCGGACACTGACCAGCCGGAAAGTTGTTTAATGCCAGCAGTACCAGCAGATCCACCTCATACTTTACCGCCAGATCGAAACAGGTATCACCACTCTGCACCGTATATTCAAATGGGCCGGAGGGTGTAAAGGTCAGTGTTGGAGTTGGAGTTTCGGTTTCGGTGGGTGTCATTGTCACCGTCGCGGTTGGAGGTACGGGGCTTGGGGTCAACGTTGAGGTCGCAGTTGGCGTTGGGGAAGAAAACAGGGCAATTTGCGGACTGTTCCCCCCGCTTACCCACAAAAAGATCAGGATGATCCCCATCAAAACCAGCAAACCTGCCAATCCCCATGTAATGTAGGGCATCATTTGCTGGCGTTTTCGATAGGAATCAATGACGCTTTGAGGCGATTTTTTTTCTCTCATGATTTTCCTGCTCCATTTCCGGGATGAAGAATTTTCTCCGGTGAAATTGGGAATGTCCTTACAGGTTTACGAGAAGTATTCTACACTAAAAATCAGAAATCGGCATAGCCCTAAATTTGTCAAGCACTTCCATGGTAAGTGTCATGATATAATCAACAGAACAACAGCTCAATTTAGAATAACTGGAGGAAATCCATGGAAATTAATCACACAGAATTCAAGCGCTGTGATGTTGTGAAGGTTTCTGGGCGTGTCGACAGTGCTACCGCCCCCCGTCTTGCCGAGAAGCTCAATGAAATCATGGATGCAGGCCGCTATCGAATTGTATTAGACCTTCAGGATTTGGATTTCATCTCCAGTGCTGGATTAAGAGTATTGATTGGCGCTCAAAAATCCTGCAAACGGTATAACCGCGGTGAGGTAGTTTTGGCAAATGTTCAGCCAAATATCCTCTCCGCTCTAGACCTGGCGGGTTTTACTCCCTTCTTCAAGATTTTTGACGATACCGTTTCCGCGGTGGGAAATTTTTAAGGTTACAGGTTTTGCATTAATGCCCACCTTTGTTTTCCCAGGCAAATATGAAAGCCTGGCCAAAATTGCAGAACTGGTTCAAATTGCTACCCGAGAATTTGGGCTGGATTCTTGTGCTGCTTATGGCGTAGAAACAGCCGTTGATGAAGCCTGTTCTAATATTATTGAACATGCTTATGGTGGAGAAAATAAAGGCGAAATTGAGTTTTCTTATGAGATTACCGCCAACTCTTTAATTATCACTTTGCGTGATCAGGGGAAAAAATTCAAACCCAAAAAGATCGAAAAACCCAAAACGAATGTGCCCCTGAAACATCGCTCAGATCATGGTTTAGGATTGTATTTTATTCATCAGTGGATGGATGAAGTTTATTATGACAACCGCGAAGGATATAACATCCTCACACTGATCAAGCATAAAGGCGCGATGAGTTAATGAGCCCCGCTCCCAAGCAGACGATTGAACCGGATTGGAAAGAATTTCTCCGCTTCGGTGAAGCGCTGCTATCCCAGCCTACCACTGCAAGCCAGTGTAAGGTAATTTGCGAGTGGATCGAAACAAAGTTGACAGCCAGCGCTGACGTGTGGCTGGCAAGGCCTTTTTATCCATTGCCGGGCGAAAACAACTTCAAAATTTTACCCTCAGATGAGAGCCCCCAAATTTTGCAAGAATGTATGGAAAAACGGCAACCAATCTTGCAAAATCACCCGGGGGCCTCTTCTTCTCAGGATCAAGAATTTAAACCGCAAATAGCCATTCCACTGATAACCCAGAATCATCTTTTGGGGATACTCCACGTCTTGCGTTCTAATGGTAAGCCCTTTAAACCCGCTGAAATTCAATATCTGGAAGGAATTGCTTCTCATGCTGCAATGGCGATGCAGATTTTGCGCCAGGCCAGCATCAAAAAATGGCGGCTGGAACAATTATCACTGGTGCGTAAAGTCAGTTCCGAAGTAACCCGCCTGCGTAATTTCGATCATTTTTGCAAGCATTTGACTCAAACAATAAGAGAGAGATTCAATTACTTTCTGGTTTCAATTTACACCTTCGATCCATTGTCTAAAACCCTGATTCATCGTGCCAGTGCCTCAAAAAATGAAATCATAGCCGATCATTCTCCCCCTCTCCAAATTCAACCCGGTCAGGGAATTATTGGACAGGTAGCCGCCACTGGTGTTGAAATCGTTGCTCAACGAGTCGAAAGCGACCCCTTTTACCGCTCCCTGCCGGGCTGGGAAATCGTCCAGGCTGAGGCCGCCATCCCCATCCAGATCGGGGATCGCCTTTTAGGGGTTCTCGACCTGCAAAGCGATGAAAAGGACGCCTTCCATGATGTAGATCTGGTTGTTCTGCATGCTCTGGCAGATTATCTGGCATTTGCATTGGAAGGCATGCAGCTGATCAACGGACTGGAAAAACGCACCCAGCAAATTTCAGCCCTTTTGGACATCACCCATAAACTTACCTCGATTCTTGATTTTGACCAGCTGCTCGGAGAAGTTGTTCAGGCTATCCAGCAGCATTTTGGTTATCCGTATGTGCACCTATTCATCCTTCACATCGGAAGGAGAAAGTTATTTTATGAGGCCGGCAGCGGGGCCAGAAGCCAGGCACTGGAAGAGAACCAGGTTGCTTATGATTTGGATGATCCGCACGGGATAATCCCATGGGTAGCCCGCACTGGCAAAACCCTGCTGGCCAACGATGTCAGCAATGAACCGCTTTACCGCCCCTCTGACCTGCCTCCGGCTGATACGCGGGCTGAACTGGCCATTCCTCTGGCGTATGCGGGCGAAATCCTCGGCGTCCTGGATCTCCAATCCGATCAGGTCAACAGTTTTGACATTCGGGATATTCCACTGCTGGAGTCGCTGGGCTCAACGATTGCAATAGCGATTCGCAACGCCCGCCTCTACCGCTCAGAGGTGTGGCGGCGTCAGGTAGCCGATTCATTCCGCGAAATCGCCGGCCTTGTTTCTGCCAACATTGCCCTGCCGGATCTGCTGGAAAGAATCCTCAACGAAGTTGACCGTAGCCTGCCATGTGACGCATCAGCCATCTGGTTGGTGCAGCCCAACAGTGAAAAAGGTTCGAGCCCGAACCTGATGCTGGCCGCAGTCCACGGCGCACCAGCCAAAAAGGTATGGGATGTGATTCAATTGAATCCCGTTGCCCGCCAGTACCTCTTAGAGGCCTTGAACGCCAGTGCTCCCCTTATCCGTCAACCTACTGACCCAATTGGTCCACTTGGCGAAGCACTCGGCTTTCCACCAGATTATTCCTCACTTGCGGCACCCTTACGTGCTGGTGATGAACCACTGGGGCTGCTGACCCTTGCTCACCACATACCCGGCCGTTATGGCAGTGAAGCCAGTCTGATTACGATGACATTCGCCAACCACGCCGCGGTAGCGATCCAAAATAACCGTCTGTTCATGGCCTCTCAAGAGCAGGCATGGATTTCAACAATCCTCTTACAAATTGCGGAAGCAACCCAGGGCACCCAGAATGTTGAAGAGCTGTTAGATACCATGGCCAGACTCATCCCCATGCTGGTTGGGGTCAGGAAATGTGCCTTTTTCGTTTGGGATGAAAACCGGAAAATTTTTATCTTGCAATCCGAGCATGGTTTAAACCTAGCCCGTACCGGCCCGCTCACATTTGATCTGACTCTCCCACTGGTTC
>DLXG01000292.1 GCA_003448875.1 Anaerolineaceae bacterium | reverse complement strand
CCGCCGCTGTTTTTCGGAGCTTTTGCCACCCCCATCGAAGAACCCTGGGACGGCGTAATCCATGAAGCACTTCAAAAAGCAGCCAATGAAGGCAAAATCCGCTATGAATATACGGATGATATTGGCTACGCTGGCGATATGGAACGCGTTCTGCGTGAAGTAGCCGAAAAGCAGAAACCAGCCGCCATCTTTGGCGATGCCTTCGGCAATGAAGAAGCTGTGCGCCGTGTAGCAAAGGATTATCCCGAAATTGCTTTCGTCTTCGGGTCGGGTTTAGGCCCTGCGGAACCCAACCTGGCCGTATTTGATAACTGGATTCACGAGCCGGCTTATTTGTGCGGTTTGATTGCCGGTGGTGTAACCAAAACCAATGTCATCGGTGTTGTTGGCGGTTATCCAGTTCCCGAAGTCAACCGTATTGTCAATGCCTTCATTGACGGTGTTAAGGAAGTTAATCCCGATGCTAAGGTTCTGGTTACCTTTATCAACTCGTGGTTCGACCCGGCCGCCGCAAAAGAAGCCGCTCTGGCACAGGTAGACGCCGGTGCCGATGTGCTGTTCGCCGAACGGTTTGGTGTCATTGACGCAGCGGTTGAGAAGGGTCTGCTGGCCTTCGGGAATATGAGCGATCAATACGAGCTGGGTCCCGGTCATGTCCTCACCGGTCCGGTCTGGAATATGACCCCCACAGTGGAATATGTCATCAAGCAGGTGGAGGGCGGCACCTTTACGGCTCAGGATTTGAAAGATTTCAGCATGGTCGGTAAAGGCGGTGCTTATCTTGCTCCATTCCACGGCATGGAATCCAAGATTCCCGAAAACATCCTCGCGCTGGTCAAGCAGCGTGATGAAGAAATCCGGAACGGTCTCTTCCGCGTGGACATCAAGGAAGAACCCCCCGCTCCAACCAATTAATTCCCATCACAATGAGCCTGTGCGGCTGAATCGCCGCACAGGCATCTATCCCTATTACTAATGGTGAGAACAGGCAGTTGCATAATCCCATGATGAACTCGGAGGCAAATCAGCTCAGGTCATTCAAATCATGCTGAACTGCCTGATTACATACCCACGCCCCTCAGGAGAGGCCATGTTTATCGTCGAAATGCAATCCATCACCAAGCGCTTTGGCGATCTCATCGCCAATGACCACGTGAATTTCGAATTACGCAAAGGGGAAGTTCACGCTCTGCTGGGTGAAAACGGGGCAGGAAAAACCACCTTGATGCGCATCCTGTATGGGTTGTACCACCCCGATTCGGGTGTCATCAAAGTCAAAAATCAACCTGTCGTCATTCACTCACCCAAAGATGCCATTAACCTCGGGATTGGAATGGTTACCCAGCACTTTGCTCTTGTGCCGCCGCTCACGGTTGCAGAAAATGTAGTGCTCGGTTATCAAAATTCTTTTGTATTGAACCAAACTCAAATAGAAGAAAGCGTTGCTGAAGCTGCCCGCCGCTTTGGACTTGAGATCAATCCCAAAGCAATCGTCCGACATCTCTCGGTCGGGCAGCGCCAACGGGTCGAAATACTTAAAGCCCTTTACCGCAACGCTGAAATCCTCATTCTGGATGAGCCAACCGCAGTGCTGATACCTCAAGAGGTGGAAGCACTGTTTGAAACATTGAATCGTCTGAAACAGGAAGGGTTATCGGTCATCTTCATCAGTCATAAACTGCATGAGGTCACTCAAATCACCGACCGTGTCACCGTCTTGCGGGATGGCAAGGTAATTGGAACAGTCAACACGGCCGATGTAACCCAAAAAGAACTGGCAGCCATGATGGTAGGCCGTGAAACTTTTGGCGTTGCACGGGCTGAATCGGAAACCACCACCCAAAAGCCCGCGCTGGAAATCATTAACCTTTGCGCCAATGATGACAAACACTTACCCGTTCTGAAAAATGTTTCTCTCACAGTTTATGAGGGTGAAATATTGGGGATCGCCGGCGTAGGCGGGAATGGTCAAAAAGAACTGGCCGAAACTGTCTGTGGCGTGCGGCAGCCAACCGCTGGCAAAATTCTGGTAGAAGGTCAGGATGTCACCGGAAAGTCTCCCTCAGAACTTACCCGTGCCGGGCTCGGACGCATTCCCGAAGACCGTCACGAAGGTATGGTCATGCACCTGACAGTGACCGAAAACCTTGTTTTGGAACATCTGGATGAGTTCACCCGCAATGGCACGTTAGATCACAAGGCAATTCGTCAATATGCCGATGACCTGATTCAAAAATTTCAAATCAAGGCCAAACCTAACGACATAACCCGTACCCTGTCGGGCGGCAACATGCAAAAAGTCCTTCTGGCACGAGTGCTTGCCCGTCAGCCAAAGGTGATCATTGCCCCCCAGCCCACCCGCGGCTTGGATATTGGCGCAACCGATTATGTCCGCCAGCAATTACTGGAACAGCGCCAGCGCGGCGCAGCTATTCTGCTGATTTCTGAGGACCTCGACGAAATTCTGGCCCTCTCAGATCGAATTGCCGTCATCTATGAAGGTGAAATTGTTGGTACTCTACCCGCTTCAGAGGCTACACCGGAACGTTTGGGGCTGTTGATGGCGGGTGCCGTCAAGGAGCATTAAACCCATGGAAGCCAAACGGTTCCCTTACCAGTTGGTTAAAACCAATACACCCCCTTTGTGGATGAGGCCGCTCATCCCGCTGCTGATTCTCCTGACCACTTTCCTCATTACTTCCGGTTTAATCCTGACTGCGCAAGCCAATCCATTTCGGGCTTACTACTACTTTCTTATTTCCCCCCTCTCCAGTCAGGTTTCTTTTCTAGAGGTACTGGTCAAAGCAACTCCCTTGATGCTGACTGGTGTTGCTGTGACATTCGCATTTGCCACCGGCTATTACAATATCGGCGCTGAGGGTCAATTGTACGCAGGCGCCATTGCAGCCGCCTGGTTGGGGGTTGTGCTGGGCGGAGTGCCCGCTGTAATTGCCATACCCCTGATGATTATCGGTGGTTTTCTGGCAGGCATGGCTTGGGCACTGATCCCCGCCCTGCTAAAAGTTCGGCTGGCAGTGGATGAAGTCGTCACTACCTTATTGATGAACTCCATAATGGCGTATATCGTCAGCGCCATTCTGAACGGCCCGTGGCGTGACCCGACCTCCGGTTGGCCGCAATCACCAGAGATTGCCGAAAGCACCATGTTTTTCAAGTTGATTCCGCGTTCGCGTCTGCATTTTGGTTTCATCGTAGGGTTAGTAGCCATCGCAGTGCTCTGGTTCGTGCTCACCCAAACCTCCTTCGGTTTGAAAATGCGTGCCGTAGGGCTGGGAAAACCAGCTGCACAATTCGCCGGCATCAACGTAGGACGAACTACCCTGATTGCCGCCCTGATCAGCGGCGGCATTGCCGGTATTGCCGGTGTGAGTGAAGTGGCCGGCATTCAATATCATCTGATCGGCGACCTTTCCGCCAATTACGGTTATACCGGCGTGATCATTGCTACACTGGGAGGCTTGAATGCTATTGGCGTATTTGTTGCCTCCCTCTTTTTTGGATTGATTGACACAGGCGCTCAAACGGTCAGCCGGGCCATGGGCGTACCGGTTTATCTCGGTCAGGTCACACAGGCAGTCATGTTGCTGGTTGCGCTTGGCATGTACCTGCTGCAACGCTATCGCATCGTACGGAGGGCGTGATGGAAGTCTTCCTTGTCAACCTTATTGCCGCCACTTTTCGGGTTTCCACACCCATCGTCCTTGCCGCAATCGGCGAAACATACAGCGAACGGGCCGGCATTTTGAATCTCGGCATCGAAGGTATCATGTACTTTGGCGCCTTTGTAGGCTTTCTGGTCGCCGATAAAACGGGATCACTATGGTTCGGTTTATTGATCGCCATTCTTTCCGGTATTGTGTTTGGGGTATTGATGGGCTTCTTCACGGTAACCTTAGGGGTTAACCAGCATGTCTCTGGGCTTGGTATTACCCTCCTGCTGACCGGTTTAACCTTGTTTGCATTTCGTCTGTTCTACGGAGGCCGATCCACTCCCCCTTCCATTCCATCCTTTCAGGTCATCAAAGTTCTGCCCGATAACCCCATCCTCGGCCCGATCCTCTCTCAATACTGGTTGACCTATGTTACATTTCTGGTTATTGTGCCGCTGGCATGGTGGATACTCTATCGCACAAACTTCGGGCTGAAAATCCGCTCGGTGGGTGAAAACCCCGAAGCGGTGGATGCCGCCGGGATCAGCGTACCGGCGGTGCGCTATGCTGCGCTGGCCATCGGCGGCGGTTTGATGGCAGCCGGCGGAGCATTCCTCTCGCTCTTCCAGTTGGGTGCCTTTACACACGGCATCATCTCTGGGCGCGGCTGGGTTGCCATTGCAATCGT
>DLXG01000288.1 GCA_003448875.1 Anaerolineaceae bacterium | reverse complement strand
ATATTGGATAATTACAAATTTTTTGTAAAAGGAGTTGTAACGTAATGTATCGGGTTGGTGTGTTACGCGATTTTATTGCCCAGCATTATCTGATTGGTGGAGATTGGGGCGCTGAAAATTTCAAGCATTCCCATTCCTATCGCCTGGAATTGGAGTTAAGCGGCAGACAACTGGACCAGCATCACTATCTGGTGGACATTGTGGCGATCGAACAGGCCCTCGACCGCCTGATTGCTACCTATCGCGATCACACTTTGAATGATTTGCCTGAATTTTCGGGCGTTAATCCATCCCTGGAGCATTTTGCACGGGTTTTATGTGAATCGCTGGCGCAGCAATTTCTCAAAGGATCGGTTGAGCGGATTTCGGTAAAACTGTGGGAAAACTCGTTTGCCTGGGCCGGGTATGAGGTGACGGTTTAGGTGAAGGTCGGGCTGGTTATTTACGGCGATTTGAATACCCTGTCGGGCGGGTATTTATATGACCGGAAACTGGTGGAGTACCTGCGGAATCAGGGAGATGAGGTAGAGGTCATTTCTTTGCCATGGCGCAATTATTTGCGGCACGGTACGGATAATATCTCACTCGCGCTGAAAAACCGCTTACGCCGTTTGCGAGCGGATGTTTTACTGCAAGATGAGCTCAATCATCCCTCTTTGTTTTTGCTCAATCGTCAGTTACGAAAGGTTGTGGCTTTTCCGTTGGTGAGCATTGTTCATCATCTGCGCTGTATGGAAGAACACCCGCGGATATTAAGGTGGTTCTACCGTCAAATAGAACGGGTCTACCTGAATTCAGTGGATGGTTTTATTTGTAACAGCCAGACCACGTTGCAAACTGTAAGGGAGGTTGTCAAGAGCCAGAAAGCGGCCCTGGTTGCCACTCCCGGTGGAGATGGGCTAGAGGTCTCCCCAAACGAGAAGATTGTTGCGTATAGCCAGAAGCCGCAGGTTCGTCTGATCTTCGTTGGAAACTGGATACCCCGAAAAGGATTACATATTCTAATAGAGGCTTTGCAAGGCTTACTTGATTTAGATTGGCGGCTTTATGTGGTGGGCAGAACCAACCTGCTGCCCTCTTATGAACAAAAAATCCGGCGGATGATCGAAAGCGGAGGACTATCTCAACGGGTGGAAATCACAGGGGCGGTTTCTGATGAGGAACTGGTCAAACGCTGGCAGACTGCTGATGTACTGGTTGTACCCTCCCAATACGAAGGTTTTGGGATTGTCTATCTGGAAGCGATGCGTTTTGGAGTTATTCCGATTGGCGGTCAAAGCGGGGCGGCTCATGAAATTATCCAATCGGGAATTAACGGCTTCCTTGTCCCCCCGAATTCATCAGCAGACTTGAGAGATACATTGCGTAAAATACTGTCTGACCCTGACTTGATGAACAGGATAAAAAAAGCCGCGCGTGTCCGCTATGAGCAATTTCCCACCTGGCAGTCAAGCATGGCCTCTGTTCGCAAGTTTCTGGTTACACAATTCTTACAATAAACAGGGAGTTAGAAATGGAATGGTCCTTCCCTCGATATCTATCTGCCAAAAAAACGGTGGATGACCGCGCCCTTAACCGGCGAGTCTGGGAGGTTTTGAAGGAGGAAATAAACCGCAAGGTTTGGACGCAGCCGATCAAAGTGCTTGAATTGGGAATGGGCATTGGTACGATGTTTCAGCGGGCATTGGAATGGGGATTATTCACCAGCGCAATTTATATTGGCATTGATGCAGAAAGGGAAAACATCGAAACGGCCCAAAACCAGGTTCCGGGTTGGGCAGCAGCGCATGGATGGGATGTCCGAACCGGCGAAGGCGGTCAGATCGCTGTAAAGGGTGAAGAAGGCGAGGTCGTTTGCCAGTTTTTGATGGCTGATTTATTTGAGTATCTGCAGCAAGAACAGTGGCATAACCATTTTGATCTGATTGTTGCCAATGCTGTGTTAGATCTGGTGGACCTGCCGCGTGTCTTACCGATGATCCGGAATTGCTTGAATCAAGATGGACTGGGATATTTTTCCATCAATTTCGATGGCGTGACGGCTTTTGAGCCGGTTGTAGATGCCGAACTGGATGAACAGATTATTGCGGTTTACCATCAAAGTATGGATGAGCGCCGAATCAATGGGCAACTTTGCGGTGATAGCCGGACGGGGCGTCATCTTTTCCACGCCTTGATTAAAAGCGGTTTTGAGATAATCGAAGCGGGTTCATCCGATTGGCTGGTTTTTCCACGCGGGGGACAATATCCGGCAGATGAAGCCTATTTTTTGCATTTTATCCTGCATTTTTTTGAAGAAACCATCCCAAAATATCCGCAAATCAACCCCACGGCCTTTGAAGAGTGGATCAAGGTACGCCGCTCTCAAATTGCAAAGGGGGAACTGGTCTATCTGGCGCACCAATTGGATTACCTTGTAAGAAAAATATGAGAAATGTGCAACTTCCTTCCAGCCCCGGCAGTTATGTTCTGATGCTGCGGCTGGTACAAGAGAGGAAATTACAAATCGGTAAATTGGGTTTATTTGATTTTCCTGCGGGTATTTATGTCTATTGCGGGTCTGCGTTAGGTAGCGGAGGATTGCGGGGGCGATTAGGTCATTATCTTAAGGACCAATCTCCCGTAAAATGGCATGTGGATTACCTTCACTCATATAGCGAACTGTTGGAGGTGATTTATTTGCCCACTGATGAGCGTTTGGAATGCCGTTGGAGCCAGTTTTTCCTGATTCAACCTGCTGCTTTTGTGGCTGCCCAGCGTTTTGGCGCCAGCGATTGCAAGAATGGTTGTTTAGCCCATCTGATTGGTTTTCCTGAAGATAAATTTTCAGAAATTTTAAGGAAATTCACCCTTGCGTGGAATTGCCAACGCCTACCCATGCAATAAAAATTGTGGTATAAGAAAGATAACCCTGCTGTGTTCGTGATGCAGCACGACCGGTTTTGAGCCAACACCAATTAAGAGGGTTCCAATATCACTGGAGTGACGCGATAGACTTCGGTCAAGGCGGATCTCGGTGGAGGATCCCAAACCTGCGAATGCAGGTTCAAAACTACGCAGCACACGGCACGGCGGGGGGGTTTATTTAAGTCTCCTCCCGTCAATCGGCAAGGAGATTTTTTGTTGACATCCCTTGTCAATCGGGCTACACTATGATTAGTTCAAACGCCAAGGAGAGAATAAGATGGCTGCCCGATATCAACTGGTGCTCAAGTCTGGTCCCAATGCTGGCCTGACCTACCCGCTGGAGGGAGATCTAATTTCAATCGGGAGGGATGCCAGCAACATGCTGGTGGTTAACGATCCGGAAGTTTCGCGCCGGCATGCGCGCATTTACCGGCAGGGCGGGCAATACTTTATTGAAGACCTGGGGTCAACCAATGGGACAGCGGTAAACGGGGCAAGACTGGAAGCGGCTTATGCCTTGCGGGGGGGCGAATTAATTACGCTTGGGGAAAATACGCATCTTCTTTTTGAGGTGGTTGAACTTGATCCGGATGCAACCATAGCAGCCGTACGCAGTTCTTTGATGGAGGAAGAAGCCGCTCCAACACCGGCTTATGAACCGGTAATTACATCACCGCCACCCATGCCAGCCAGTTTTACCGGACAGGTGCCCGAATCGGCAGCGGCAGGCAAAAGTGCTAAGCCAGTCAAAAAGAAGCTGTCCCCGTTGGTGATTGTCTTAATCGTTCTAGTTATTTTACTTGCCTGCGGCTGTGTAGCAGCTTTTATCTTCGACTACCTGAGATTGTATTGTGTATCGCCTTTTAACACTATCACGAATCTGTTCATTCCTGGGGCATGTCCTCCCTGAAAATCGGTGATCGGGGTTCAAGCCCTTTCTGTTTTCGAGGAAGGGCGATTTGTGAATTTAACGGCCCGTTTTGGTACAATTGATGCGAGATGAGTGATTCGGTGCAACCATCCACTTCCCCGCGCTGGAGCGGTACGACCAAGCTGGTCGTAGCCCTAACGACAGTTGCCATTCTGGCAGGTTTGCTGATTCGTTTTCGCCAGATTGTGGGGTTGCTGCTGGTTGCTTTTATTCTGGCTTACCTTCTCTATCCAATTACGGATTTCATTCACCGGAAGTTGAGGCTTTCGTGGCGGCTGGCTGCTTTGATTGTGTTTTTGCTCCTAATGGCGGGACTGGTGTCTTTGCTGACCGTCAGCGGGCTGGCCCTTTTTGAGCAGGTGCAAAACCTGGTGCGTTTTCTGGACACACGCATCCGTGATTTACCCAAGATCATTGCTGACTTAACCGCACATCCCATTGAAATCGGGCTATTTGAGATTGATCTGGCCCAGTATGATCTTCCCAGCCTGGCCAGTCAACTGCTGGGGATGGTGCAGCCCATCTTGTCGAACCTGACGACTATCATCGGAAAACTGGCGGCCAGCGCCGCAACGACGGTCGGCTGGCTGTTTTTTTCGGTGTTAGTGGCGTACTTCATTCTCAACGACTCCGGCGGAGTGCGTGAGCGGTTGATTAATTTACAAATACCGGGTTACAGTGAGGATATTGCCCGGTTTGGTAAGGAATTGAACCGCATCTGGAATGCCTTCTTACGCGGTCAGATGATTATTTTCGTCATCACGGTGCTGGTTTACATACCCTTATTAGGAGCATTGGGAGTCAGTTTTTACGTGGGTCTGGCTCTGCTGGCCGGGCTGGCGCGTTTTGTTCCCTATATTGGGCCATGGGTAACTTGGATTACTTACGGGTTGGTTTCCTACTTGCAGGGCAGTACGATTTTCGGGGTTGAACCATGGCTGTATGTGATCATTGTTTTAGGCTCGGCCATTGTGGTTGATTTTATTCTGGATAATTTTTTAGTTCCAAGATTAATGGGTAGTGCGTTAAATATCCACCCGGCTGCCATCATGGTTGCGGCTTTGATTTTTGCCAATCTATTCGGTTTGATTGGGGTCTTGCTGGCGGCTCCGGTAACTGCAACGATCAAGTTGATTGGGAATTATATCTTCCGCAAGATGTTCGATTTAGACCCGTGGGAGGGAATGGAGAAAATTGCTGACCGGGAGCCGAATGCGATGGCAAAATGGATCAGCCAGTGGTTTGGTAAATTATTCGCCCGCATTAACAAGCGCTTTCAAAAACAATTTCCGAATGGAATCCCGTTGGTCAACTGGCTGGAGGAGTTTCGTAATTGGGCGGGTCGTGCGCTGCAAAAAAACGTACCGCCGCAAAAGAAAACGAACACCCGTAAATAAAACCCTTTTTCTAAAAACAAGCAACCCTCAAGGAGAAACGAAATGAGCAATGCCATGGATCCAAAAACAGAAACGATTGCCGAAACCGACAACTACATGGCTTGGCAGGCCGAAGAACCGGATGGGGAAACCACCTACCATCTCGAGTTGAATAATGTGACTCTTCACTTTTTCACCGAAGAGTGGGAGGAATTTTTGCAACTGGCACGGGCAATTGTCCGCGATGCGGATGGGAGATAATTAATACCTGCCGCGCGGCTGTGAGTCAATATCAGCAGCCAGTTCTTCCTCGCTGGCTGGCGTAACCCGTACCACAGCGGCTTTGTATTCCGGTATTTTCGCCTGAGGATCTACGGCGTCAGTAGTCAGCAGGTTGGCGGCTGCTTCGCGGAAATGGAAGGGGATGAACACCACGCCAATGTTAGTTTTGGTGGTGACTTTTGCCCGTAAAACGATAGCTCCTCGCCGTGAGGTGACCCGTACCGGACTGCCGTCCTTTATCCCCAAACGAGCCGCGTCAGCAGGATGAATATCCATCAGGGCTTCGGGGAAAAGGTCATCCATCCACGAATGGCGGGTGAGGGTGCCGCCGTGCCAGTGTTCCAAAACCCGGCCGGTGCTTAACACCAGCGGATAATCTTCATCCGGCATTTCGGCGTTAGGCACATATTCCAAAGCGTGAAACTTTGCCCGGCCGCGGGGAAAACGCTCGCTGTAGAGATAAGGTGTACCCGGATGATCGAGGGTGGGCACCGGCGTTTGCAACCCCATTTCTTCGATGCGTTCGTAGCGAATACCGGCATAATCCGGCACGCAACGTCCCATTTCTTCCAGAACTTCGGAAGGGTGATTGTAGTCCCAGTAGGCCGAGTTCGGGCGGTTCAGGCGACTTTCGACACGCTTGGCAAGGTCGCAGATGATTTGCCAATCCGGCCGGGACTGACCGCGCGGGTAAATCACCTGCCGGACGCGTTGAACGCGCCGGTCGGTATTCGTAAATGTGCCATCTTTTTCAGCCCATGAGGCGGCCGGCAGAAAGACATCCGCAAATGCCCCTGATTCGTTGATAAACAGGTCTTGAGCCACCAAAAACTCCAGTTCCTGCATTTTCTTGCGGGTGTGGTTGAGGTTTGGCTCGGACATCATCGGATTTTCCCCCATGATGTACAGGGCGCGCACGCCGCCGGGGTGTACCGCAGCCAGAATCTCGGTGGTGGTCAGGCCGCGTTGGCGGTTGAGGCCGCCGGGTTCAATATGCCAGGCTTCTTCCCATCGTCGGGCATTTTCCTCAATATCTACAGCCTGATAGCCGGGGTAATGCCATGGCATTGCGCCCGAGTCGGATGCCCCCTGCACGTTATTTTGACCGCGCAGCGGGTTCAACCCCGTACCTTTACGCCCAACGTGACCGGTCAACAAAGCCAGATTGATTAAACTCAAGGCGTTGGCAGTGCCATGGGTAGATTCGGGTATGCCGAGTGCCCAGAAGATGGCTCCATTTCGAGCGGTAGCGTACATGCGGGCGGCCTGAATGATCAACTGACGGTCTACCCCGGAAATTTGTTCGGCAAATTCGGGGGTAAATTTTTCCATTGAGGATGCGAAAGCCTCGAAATTTTCGGTGCGTTCCTCGATGAAGCGGAGGTTGTAAAGGTTTTCCTTGAGGATGACATGCGCCATTGCCGAAAAGACCGGCACATCGCTGCCCGGACGGATGGGCAGATACAGGGAAGCATAATTGACCATTTCAATCCGGCGCGGGTCAACCACAATCAATTTTGCGCCATGTTTTTCAACAGCGGCTTTCATTTGCAGAGCGATGATGGGATGGTTTTCGGTCGGGTTTGAACCAGTCAGGATAAAGACATCGCAATCTTTGACCTCAGCGGCTGTATTGCTCATGGCTGCAGAACCGATGGCCATTTGCAAGGCGACCACACTGGCAGCATGGCAAAGGCGGGTGCAATGATCCACATTATTGGTGCGAAAGACCGCCCGGAAGAACTTTTGCAGCAGGTAGTTATCCTCATTGGTGGCTTTGGCACAGCAATAGACCGCCATGGCTTTTGAGCCGTCGCGCTGATAAATTTCCACCAACCGGTCAGCAGTGTATTCCAATGCTTCTTCCCAGCTGACCTCACGCCATTCGGAGCGGTCAAATGCCTGAGTGCGCTGACCGGGTTTTTGGGGCTGTTTGCGAATTAATGGAACAGTGATACGATCCTTGTTGTAAATAAAATCGTAGCCGAAACGACCTTTGACGCATAAATTGCCATGATTAACAACCGAGTTGAATGGTGAGGTAACTTTGAAGATAAAATCATCGCGGACATGCAGTTCTAAATTGCAGCCCACGCCGCAATAGGGGCAGGTGGTTGGGACTACTTTATCTGCTTTCAGCATGGTGATATTCCTCCGCTCCGAAATGCTTCCACGAAAATTCAAGCAGGATTTTGTGAAATTTCTTCGCGCCTTTTGCGGCGCTGGCGCTGGCTGCGGGTCAGGCTCATGATCTCGTCCGGTGTGTAGCCCATTTCCAGCAGCCATTGACGTTTGGGCTTGAGCGCGCCGGTTGGACACACGCCAACACATTGTCCGCAGAAAACACAGGTCGATTCGGGCATGGGGATTTCGTAGAAAGTGCTGATCTGGGTTTCGTATCCGCGTCCCGAAAAGTTAATCGCAAAAGTGAATTGGGCGTCCTCAGCGCAAACCTGAACACACCGCCAGCACAGGATGCACTTGGCGTAATCCCGAATGTACATTGGATTGTCGTCTATTACAGCGGGATGACGGGGTTCAGCATCCGGGAAGCGGGAAGCATCCGAGTGGTATTGGTTAAACAGGTCTTGTATTTCGGGCGCTTCGCTCAGGTTCACACTGGATGCCAGCATTTCGAGGATGGTGCGGCGTGAGCGGATCACCCGTTCTGTACGGGTGTGAATCACCATACCATCCTGAACCTGAACCACACAGGCCGGCTGGAGCGTGCGTGATCCTTCCACATCAACCACACAAATGCGGCACAGGCCATTAGCGGTGCAGTAATCGTGGTAACAAATGGTAGGAATGTGGATACCAGCCTGTCGGGCAGCCTCTAAAATGGTACTGCCAGCGGCTGCCTGCACGGTCTGCTGGTCAATGGTGATGCTGATTGGTTCACCCATGGGGTTGTCCTCTTTCTACCTTTCAGGCGGGTTGAAACAGGTGAGGAAAGTGTTTCATGGCACTCAAAATCGCTGAAGCGGCAGTTTGTCCCAGGCCGCACAGCGAGGAATCGGTCATCGTCCAGCCGACATCTTGAAGCCGTTGCCAGTCTTCTTGACGAACATCGCCTCTGGCAATCCGTTCCATGACTTCAAGCTGCCTTTGGGTGCCCATCTGACAGGGGTAACATTTTCCGCAGGATTCTTCGGCAAAAAAACGCGCCAGACGCAGGCAGATGTCGCGCAGGTCGCGGGTTTCATCAAAGACGGTAATGACCCCTGATCCGAGCGGCAATCCGGCCTCTTTCAAGTCCTCGAATGTCAGGCGAACATTCAGGTGATCTTGTGTGGCAAATGCGCCGGCTGCACCACCAAATAAAGCCGCCTGAAAATGATGTCCCGGTCGAACACCGCCGGCCAGATCGTAGAGCAAATGATGAAATGGCACACCAAAAGGCACCTCGTATAAACCCGGTCGAACCACGTCGCCGGAAAGGCAAAACAATTTACTGCCGGGTGATTTTGGGGTGCCTAATTTGCGGTAATGCGCTGCTCCTTTGCGGATGATAACCGGTACATTGGCAAGCGTTTCGACGTTGTTGATCACCGTAGGTTTGCCGAATAGTCCGTGGGTGGTCGGGAAGGGGGGTTTTAGTCTTGGAAAACCGCGTTTTCCCTCAATGGACTCGAACAGGGCGGTTTCTTCTCCGCAGATGTAGGCACCGGCGCCGCGCCGAATTTCGATGTCGAATGTGAAATCGCTATCGAGTATATTATTGCCAAGAAAACCGGCCTCACGGGCATCTTCAACAGCTTTTTTCATGGCCTCATAAGGCAACAAATACTCGCCACGGATGTAAATGTATCCTTTTTTGGCGCCAACGGCGTAACCAGCAATAATGATTCCTTCCAGAATGCTGTGTGGGTCGTCTTCCATCAATACGCGGTCTTTGAAGGTGCCGGGTTCGGCTTCATCAGCATTACAGACCACATACTTTATATCTCCGGGGGCATTAGCCGCCGACTCCCATTTCACACCGGTTGGGAAGGCAGCCCCTCCGCGCCCAACCAGACCAGCGGCTTTGATTTCCTCGATGATATGGCGCGATGGGGTATTGAGGGCTTTGCGAAGTGCCTGATAACCGCCCAAATCAAGGTATTCGGACAATTCAACCGTATGACCCAAACCGCAGTTGGCGGTGAGGATTGATACTGTACCGCCTAGCACACTGGAAGGACGTTCGCCTTTTCCGCTGACCAGATCCTGCCAGCTTTGCCGATTGGCTCTGGCAACCGGCTGCCCTTGAACGAGGATTGCCGGTGCATGTTCACATAGACCTAGACAGGGGGCCATCTCAATCGTCAGAGAAGATGGCGGGCCATTCGGGGAAACCATCTCTTGTTGGAAACGGATTTGTTTGAAAAGCGTTTCGGAACCGGCCAGGGCACAGGCGGGGTCATTGCAAACATGAATCACCGTTTTACCGATCGGTTGGCTGTAAAACAGGGAATAAAACTCAATGACGCCGTAGACATCGGCGAGCGGAACATTCAAAGCCCGCCCAATTGCTTCGGCGGCGGGCTGGGGAATATAACCGTAGATGTTTTGAGCATCGTGCAGAGCGGGCAGCAGGGCAGTTCGTCCCAGAGGGCGGTAACCTTCCAAACGTTGGAGAAGTGGACTTAAATCAAGGTCAGCCATTAACTCTCCTTGTCAGAAGCAGGTTTGGAAAAGGGATAGAACAACCAGAAAAAGCGGGGAGGAGGATAGAGGAGCGGCGGAATAATTCCTACCAAACTGGTTATAATTATTATACATGAAGTTAACGGTTGTTGTTCAAGCGGGCGGCGAATCGAGGCGGATGGGCAGCAATAAAGCGTTGTTGCCTTTTCGGGGTCAACCATTGATCCAGCGGGTTATCGAGCGGGTCAGGCCGATCGCCGATGAAATTTTGATCACCGCCAATCACCCCAAGGATTTTGAGTTCTTAAAGTTACCGGTTTATGAGGATGTTCTGCCCGGTCATGGCGCGCTGGGAGGTTTGTTGACTGCCCTGAGCGTTTCCTCCGCAAGTGTAACCGCCGTGGTTGCCTGTGATATGCCTTTTCTCAGCCCGAATTTGCTGGTATATCAGGCTCAACTTTTACAAAGAGGAAATTGGGATGCCGTAGTCCCTAAAAGCAAGGGAGGGTATGAGCCATTTCATGGGGTGTATCGGACCCAATCTTGCCGGCAAGCTGTGAGAGAGGCTATGGAAAGGGGAGAAAAGAAACTGATCGCCTGGTTTTCGGCGGTGAGAGTCCACATTATCGAAGGGGGATCATTGAATTTGTTTGACCCGGAAGGTCGAATTTTTTGGAATGTGAACACACCGGAGGAATTTCAAGCCGCGGAACAGGCTGCTTATGCAGATAATGAGTAATTGCTGGGCAGGATTTCTTTGAGCGGTATCAGATCGCCAAAGTGCACCCGTTGGGGATGAGTGTAAAGATTAAATTGATTGCGGCGGGCATAGCCGATTAATGTAATCCCATAGCGTTCTGCCAGTTGAATGGAAAGGGAAGTAGGCGAGGTACGGGAAATAAGGATTGATGCGCCAATACGGGTGGCTTTTTGCAGCATTTCGGAACTGATACGTCCAGTTGTCAGTAAAATTCGTCGGCGGGGTGCAAGGGATTGCCGCAGCAGTTTTCCGGCGATTTTATCGAGCGTGTTATGCCTGCCGATATCTTCGGCAAAAGCGATGACCTTTTCGCCGTCGGTCAGCAGAGAGCAGTGAACGCCGCGAGTCTGCCGGTAAAGCTGTTGGGATTCGAACAATTGCTCCATCCAAACCAATAATTTTTCAGCCGGAATCATATCTCCATTGGGTAGGGCGCGGGTACGGTTGGGGGCGTCTTCGCTGGTCATCCCGCCGCTGCAACCGGAGGTTTTGCGCCATGTGAGCGGTTTTTCGGCGGGATGATTTAACCAAACATCTACATTTTGTCCATTGTCACAGAGGTGTACAATTTCGACTTCACGAATGGTTTCAACGATTCCTTCATTGAAGAGAAAGCCAACGGCTAAATCTTCCAATTCCAAGGGGGTACACATCCACGAAAGCCAGAGCGAGCCATTGACGGTCAGGCTGACGCTAGTTTCCGAGATGACTTTACCCTCTTCCACCAGTGAAGTGGTTCCATTTCGATATTCAATAAAACGTACTGGTTGCACGGCGGTTGGTTTAATCATATCAGCACCTGTTCCAAACAATAATTATCGGACTGGGTTGCTCTTATTTTACTTGATTATTTCAATTCTGTGCGCAGGCCGAAATCTTGGTAGAATTGGGGATGCCATGAAAGAGTGGTTTCACTTATCTTTTCGGCAATCGGTATGGTTATTGCTTCCTTTTTTTTTGCTGTCCGGTGTGTCTGCGTGCAATTTACCGGCTGGCAGGGTAATTCCTTCGCTTGATCTGACTTCCGTTGCCCAAACAGCCGAATCCCAACTGACCCAAATAGCTGAAACAGTAGCGGCAACTTTGGATCTCAGCATTACCCAACCGGCAGTCACACCCACGCCAATTGTGATCAGCGTGACACCTGCTTCAAACAGAACTGAAACACCGCTACCGCCTGAAATACCCTGTGACCGGGCCGGTGCGGGGGCAATTCTGGATGTAACTTACCCGGATGACAGCCGCCTGTTACCGGGGCAATCATTCACCAAAATCTGGCGGCTGGTTAATCGAGGTTCCTGTGCCTGGAATAGAAATTATCAGGTGGTATGGTTTTCCGGTGACCGACTTGGATTAAGCCCATCCCAGCCTCTGCCGGGCCGGGTTGAACCCGGTGAGAGTGTGGATATCGCCGTTGATATGCTGGCACCGCAACAACCGGGCTTATACACCAGTTATTGGATGCTGCGTAACCCGGAAGGAAAATTATTCGGGATTGGCCCGGCTGGAAACGCGCCGTTCTGGGTGCGTATTCAGGTAATTGCGGCTTTTACACCCACACCAACCTCAACCCCAACGCTAACGCCGACGCCGGTCATTCTTGCCAGCGGCCGTTTTGATTTAGCACTCGGTCAAGGGGTCGATCTTGACCGCGGCGAGGTCACCAGCGAGGAAGGAGTGGATATACGGTTCACTCAAACAGACGAAGGCAGCACCTGGTTGGAGGTTGAGGAAGACGCCGGCCTGATGATATTTGGGGAGGGGCAGCCCTCTTTGAACGACTGCCGCAGCGCCATTTTTTCAACCAGCCGGATTGGGCTGCAATCCCTTTCGGAAGGAACTCACCTGTGCTACCGTACCAGCGAAGGATTATCCGGCTTTTTGAGGATTGTGACTTTTTCACAGCCCCCATTGAGTGTCCGTTTTGATTTTACAACATGGTTGATTCCATGATCAAAATCCTCATGCCCTTATGGAGTACTCGATGAACAATCTGGATGATTTTCAGAAATTTGCTGAACTGGACCCCCAAAACATGCTGGGGGAAATCAATAATCTGCCTTCACAACTAGAACGGGCCTGGGAGATGGGTAATCAGTTGCCCCTCCCGGATGCTGGTGATATTCAACATGTGCTGGTTGCCGGAATGGGTGGATCGGCGATTGGGGCTGACCTGCTGGGGGCTTATCTCGAACCGCTTGGGCGGGTGCCGTATTTTGTCCAGCGCGACTATACCCTGCCTGCGTGGGCAAACTCAAAATCTACATTGGTGATCGCTTCGAGCCATTCCGGCAATACTGAAGAGACTCTGGCAGTTTTTGAGCGGGCCATTGAAAAGGGTTGTTCAGTCGCTGCCATCAGCACGGGCGGCAGAATCGCCGAACTGGCAGAAAAGCGGGGTATCCCGTTATGGCGTTTTAACCATCCCGGCCAGCCGCGGGCAGCGGTGGGTTACTCTTTTG
>DLXG01000266.1 GCA_003448875.1 Anaerolineaceae bacterium | reverse complement strand
AGCTGCCTAACCAGCGTGCTTTTGCCTGCTCCATTTTCACCCAGAAGAGCGTGAATTTCGCCGGCCTTAACATCAAAGTTAACATGATCATTGGCCAGCACACCGGGGAAGCGCTTGACAATTCCCTCCATGCGCATTTCTTCAATCTTTTTGTGACCGGTGGGTAGTAAATCGCTCATAGTATATAAATCCAAAGAGGTTGGAGGTGGCTTGATTGACCTCAACCAAGCCACCTGCCAGAAAACGCGTTTTATTGTTTTGGACCGCTGAGCGGATCAATCGTTCCGTTCATAATGCCGTTGATGGTTTCCTGCGCTTTGGCTTTGATGTCATCCGGCACCGGGACTTTATCGTTATAGACCAGTTTCAAACCGCCGTTTTTGAATGTCAGGGTATAGGCTTTGCCGCCCAATACGCCCGCTCGAACGGATTTGACCATGTCACGGATTACAATTGTCCAATCAAAGACCTGCGTAGCCACAACGGTTTCCGGGCCGACCGGGGTTTGCTCCCATTGTGTGCCGAACCAGTAGGCGCCTTTGTCCTTGGCAACCCCAATAGCACCGACTACCGATTGGGATGAACCGGTCAGCATATCCGCACCGGCAGCAATATGGGTTTCGGCTGCGGAGGCCATTAATGAAACATCCGAGAATGAACCGGTGAAGGTAACATTGACCTGAATATCCGGTCTGGCATTCTTGGCCCCAGCCACAAAGCCATCCACAAACAGTTTGGCATCACCGGCGTTAACCGGCCCGCACACGCCCAGCACCCCACTCTTGCTCATCAGGGCTGCAATCGTCCCGAGCACATAACCGCCTTCCTGAGATTCAGCCTGATAGGCATACACGTTGTTGATACCCTGAGCCTGAAAAGTATCTAACGAAGTGCCCCAGGCGAAGGCAGTTTCCGGGAAATCCGGGGCAATCTGTGAGAGGGATGTGCCATACTGCGAGCCATGCGCTATGACAAGATCATAACCCTGCGAAGCATAGTCACGAATAGCTGCTGCGGCATCCGGGACATTGAACATTCCCTCCGAGTAGGCAATTTCAAATTTTGAAGGCCCGCCTTCCTCTTCCTGCACCTTCTTCAAGGCCTCAAAGAAGGATTGGCTGAAAGCGAGGTCAGTAATGGTGCTGGGCATGACCACAGCCACCCGGAAAGGTTTTTCTTCCTGCGCGGGTTGAGTAGGGGCAGCTGGCTGGGCGCAGGCACTCAACAGCAGCGATACCAGGGCAACCAGCAGAGCGATCCGAACAACTATTTTTTTCATTTTGAGCTCCTCCAAAATTGGGAATCGGGTGAAAAATAAACTGGAAAACGGATTTCTGATCAGGATGGAAATTTTGTTGGATCACCTCCTCTTTGTGAACCCGAAATGTTCACCTTGGGTTAATTTTCACCGCGCTCGAAGGGTTTGGTCAACGCCTGCGGCTGACGGGCGCGTCTGCCAGATAATGTCAGAGCGATAATTGTTAAGATGTAGGGCATCATCACGGCGATATCCGATGGGATATTGATACCTTTTACCTGCACCCAAAGTTGCAAAGCATTCACGAAACTAAACAGTAATGCGCCGCCCATCACACCCCACGGACGCCATCCGCCAAAATAAACCAGCGCAACGGCAATGAAACCCATTCCGCTGGTCATGTTCTCTTGAAATAGATTAATCAAAGCGAGTGAAAGTGAAGCACCAGCAATACCGGCCAGGATTCCGCCCAAACAGACGGTGGTGTAACGGATGAGGGTGACATTGACTCCCAAAGTATCGGCTGCCTGTGGATTTTGACCTACTGCACGAACTTTTAACCCAAATGTGGTTTTATTCAAAACAAAGTTTGCCAAGGGAACCAGCAAAAAAGCCCCATAAACGAGCAGATTGTGGTTGAAGAAAATATCTCCAAGATAGGGGATTTGACCAAGCAAGGGGATGCGGATGGGTTGAAAGCCACGAATTGATTCCACCCCGCCAAGGGTTACTTTGAACAGTAAGGTTGAAAGTCCCAGTCCAAAAAGGTTTAAACCAATCCCGCTGATTCCTTGTTCCGCTTGCAGAGAAACGCTGACAATTGACATTAGCAGCCCCATTAATAAACCTGCTGCTGCTGCGCCCAAAAGGCCAAAAAAGAGATTGCCGGTTTTCATGGCAATATAAAAACCGGTATATGCACCCATTAACATAATGCCATCCACGCCCAGATTGAGGACGCCGGAGCGTTGAGCAAAAGTTTCACCAATGGCGGCATATAAATAAGGGGTTGCCAGGCGAATACCGGAGTAGATGATGCCTAATAAGACGGGCAGGGTGAACAGTTCAGCCACGAGTTTCCCTCCTGCGAGCGCGGCGGCGAGCCCAAATTTCACTGCTAACCACAAACAGGACGACCAAACCTAAAATTACCGTAATAAGGGCGGAGGGTACCTGGGTAGCCCTCTGCATCCGATCTGCCCCGACCAGTAAACCGCCGAAAAGAACCGAAGCAGGCACGGCTCCAAGCGGGTGCAATTTTCCAAACAGAGCAGCCACGATTCCCGAAAAACCATACCCCCCCGAAAGCCCTTCGATCATGCGGTGATGAACACCGGCTACCTCCACTCCTCCGGCCAGGCCGGCAAATGCACCGCCTAAAATCAACGAGAGCGCTTGATAAAACCGAACCGGGATACCCGCATAACGAGCCGCATCCGGGTTCAAACCTACTGCCCGGATGCGGTAACCGATGGTGGTGCGCCAGAGGAAGATATAAACCAAAACCGCCATGATCAAAGCCAGAATGGCACCGCTGTGTAATAAAGTTCGAGGCATCAAGCGGGTGAGCCAGGCGGCTTGAGGGAGTAAATCCGATTGGGCGATTTGAGTGCCGCGTTCAATCTCGGCCGGATCAATCATTGGCCCGCGTAATAAGTAATTGGAAAGTTGTAATGCGATGGCATTCATCATCACCGTGCTTAAGATTTCATTGACCCCCAGGCGAGCCTTTAAAACGCCCGGCACACCTCCCCAAACTGCTCCGCTAAGGGCTGCAATCAGTAAAGTCAATGGTAATAAGATGATTCGAGGTAAATCCGAAAACCCGATTGAGAAAGCAGTTGCGGCTAAAGCCCCAACGATTAATTGACCCTCACCGCCGATGTTAATCACCCCGCCGCGGAAAGCAATGGTAACTCCCAGACCCACAAGCAGTAACGGGGTTGCTTTGACCAATGATTGGGTAAAGCCGGAAATGTTGCCGAACGCGCCCTGAAAAAGAGTTCCATACGCCTGAAAGGGATTCACGCCTAAGGCGTAAATCATCACTGCTCCAATGAGCAGAGCAACGGGAACAGCCAATAGGGGAAGAAGTGCCTCAATGGTACGATTGAGTAGACGGGAATATTCAGTTTTTGGTGGCATTGAGGGGGTAACCCTTTCCTGAGGTCGGGTTAGTGGTGGGTAGATGTCATACAACTTTTATTAGAAATCAGTATAGCAAAAAACATTCTTATTTCCAATTTGCAATTGTCACCAATTTTGAAATTTTAAGATTATGGTTCAATCAACGTATTGAACACATCATTAATAAGATGATGAAGTATTTTCAAATCAGTTGCAGTTAATAATGCCAGAAGGATGTCTTCGCTCAGTTGATAAGGTGTGAGCAGGCGTTTTAGATATTTTCGAAATAAGATCACACCCAATTCCTCGCCATGGAATGCAATCATTTCATGGAGGTGTGCCTCAATCCAGCTTTTTACTTCATGCGGTGGTACTTCTGAGCGATCTCGCGAACTGAAAATCCACGGGTTAGATAAAGCAGCCCGGCCAATCATTACGCCGTCGCATTGGGTCTGGTTTCGGATATGCTGAATATCCGCTACCGTTTGAACATCTCCGTTTGCAATAACTGGTATGTGTAGTTTTGATTTGATTTCTGCAATGGCATCCCAATCAGCCCTGCCCGTGTACCCCTGAACCTTCGTGCGCCCATGGACTGCAATTAATTGTGCACCGCAGTCCTCGATAATTCTGGCGATTTCTAAATAATTGCGACTATGTTCATCCCAGCCCAGTCTGATCTTTGCGGTTACCGGAACAGGTAAATGTTTGACCAGATTACTGATTATTCTGGCAATTTTTTGGGGATGAGGGAGAAGACCGGCTCCCGCCCCCCGGCTAGCCACATGATGGGCAGAGCAGCCCAGGTTGAGGTCAATGATATCCGGCTGGAAAAGGGTTAATTTTTGAGCAGCATTCAGGATCCGGTCAGGGTCATCATCAAAAATTTGAAACACAACCGGACGTTCAAACTCATAAAAAGCGATCTTCTTTTGAATGCGGTGAATGTCAGCAAGTACATCTATCGCATTGATAAATTCGGTGTATGACATTGCTGAGCCCGATTTACGTACCAGAGAACGAAATGGCCGCTCTGAAAGCCCATCCATTGGGGAAAGGATGAGGTTTCCGTAAATCGGAATATTACCAACAAAAAATACTGGCTGAGAATCCAAGTTCTACCTAAGTGATGCAACTTTTTGGTAATTTGCAGTAAGATAATTCATGGAGGGAACATTGTATCAAATAACTGAGCGATGTACAGGATGTGGGGTGTGCAGGTTATGGTGTCCGGTGAAAGCGATTCGGGGCCACAAGAAAAGCCGGCATGTCATTCTATCGAGTTGCATTTCTTGTGGAGTGTGCGGTCGAGTTTGTGGTTTTGCGGCTATTATAGATGACAGGGGATCTCTTGCCACAAGAATTGCAATGCGAGACTGGTTTAAACCCGCATGGGATTATGGTTTGTGTAATGGCTGCGGGAAATGTGCAGAGGTTTGTCCGGCGAAGTGCATTGAAATGGTCTTAACATCCGAGGGTACGGCAACCCACCCCTTTCTGTCACGCCCCGCCATGTGTATCGGCTGTCAGTTTTGCAAAAATTGCTGTGAAAAAATGGCGATTCAATCGTCATAACCCATGACTTGAATATGCATAACTTGTTCAAGATTAGTGTTAAAATCGTAGTAATCAAGACTTAAGGAATTGAGATGGATTTTCCAATCTTAAGTGATTTTCACAATATTATTGATATCCGTTTCTTACCATTTACATGCCGGGGATCACGGTTGACTATTGCTGCTGAGGAAAATGGCATCAGTCTGCGCTTGACTGACCGATTGCGTTCTCAGGATATTTCCTCACAGATCGGGCAAAACCTTCCTGCAATGATTGAGGAAATTAACTTTTTAGATGGGGATGGCAACAGGCTTGAATATCACATTGAAACTTATCCTCATTGTCTGATATTTGACACAAAAATTGGTAAATATTACCTGACTTTTGAGGATGGAGAAAATATTGTAATTTCTCCACCAGAAAAGGCTTGTGGCTTAAGCGGCATAATCAACCTGAGCGAAATGGTGACCGACCGGCGGGGCGGGGTAGCGGTAGCCCAGGGCGAAGACCGCACCCGCCTGGTTTATTCCACTAATCGAAAGATCTTAAGTCATTCCATAGAAAA
>DLXG01000256.1 GCA_003448875.1 Anaerolineaceae bacterium | reverse complement strand
TATTGATTCTGGATGAACCCACGACGGGCATCAGTGCTTCTCAGAAGGAGAAATTATTTGAAACTTTACGAAAATTAGCCGCACAGGGCATGTCGGTCATTTTTGTCTCCCACAAATTGGAAGATGTCGAATTTCTGTGCGACCGGATCGCCGTTTTCCGAAAGGGCGAACTGGTGGGCGAAGTTGACCCGCCTTATGTGACGGATGAACTGGTAAAGTTGATGTTTGGCAGGGTAATCAGTGCTGAAGAAAAACAACGCTACGAAACCTGTGATGTTTCTTTTCACCTTGACCATGTGACCATTGAGGATTATCGCCTGCAAATCCGCGATATCAACCTTTCGGTTTCCTGCGGTGAGGTGATCGGGCTGGCGGGCATGGAAGGTTCCGGGCAGGTGCAGTTTTTACGCACCTGTGCCGGTTTGATTCGTCCGGTTGCGGGGGAAATCAATTTGGGGGGGAAACGCCTGACCGGCAAACCCTACCGGGCGTTTCTGGAAGCAGGAATTGCTTATGTGCCGGCTTCGCGCATGGAAGAAGGCCTGATTCCCGGCCTTTCGCTGACGGAGCATTTTATCCTGGCAGAAGAACAAAACGGTTTTTTTATCAATTTCGATAAAGCCCTTGCCACCACTCGTCAGCGAATCGAGGATTTCAACATCAAAGGAACGCCGGTCAGTACAGTTGAGTCGCTTTCGGGAGGCAATCAACAACGCGCCCTGCTGGCAATGCTGCGTAATCCGGTTAATCTTTTGCTTCTGGAACACCCTACCCGGGGTCTGGATATCGAATCGTCTATCTGGATTTGGGGAAAATTGAAAGAACGCTGTAAGCAAGGCACTAGCATCATATTCACCTCGGCTGATTTAGAAGAGATTCTGCAATACAGTGACCGAATTCTGGTTTTTTACGGAGGGAAGGTTTCTCCACCCCTGGATGCCGAGTCTACTACCGTTGAACAATTGGGTCAGTTAATTGGCGGTAAAGGTTTTTAATTTCCATGCATAAGGTGACGGTATGACTATGATGAAGACATCCTCGCGCTGGAGTGGCATCGGATTTCAGGCTCTGGCAGTGTTGCTGGCGCTGGGGTTCACAACGCTTGTGATGTTGATTTCCGGTGCAGATCCACTTCAGGTCTATCAAAATATCATCAGCGGGGCAGTGGGCTCTCCCGTAAAAATTGCCGATATTCTGGTCGCATGGACACCGCTGCTGCTAGCAACGGCGGGATTGTTGTTGACCTTTACGGCGGGTTTATGGAACATCGGTATTGAGGGTCAAATTACCCTTGGGGCAATTTTTACCACATGGGCACTGCGGGTTTTGCAGCCAACCGACCTGCCACCGGCATTGATCATGGGGATTGGATTCCTGGCGGGTGCTTTGGGCGGGATGATTTGGGCTGGTCTGGTAGCCTTGTTGAAAATATTTGGGAATGTCAACGAAATTTTTGGCGGGCTTGGCTTGAACTTTGTGGCTACCGCATTAACCATCTGGCTCATTTTTGGCCCGTGGAAACGTCCGGGTGTAGGTTCGATGAGTGGAACTGAGCCTTTCCCTCTGGAATTGTGGCTGCCGACTCTGCCGGGCTTTCGCCTCAGTCCTTTGTCGCTGGCATTGGGCATCATCGCAATTGCGGTGGTGTATGTGTTATTACGCGGCACCTATTTTGGTTTGCGCCTTAAGGCTGTTGGACGCAACGGCAGAGCAGCCTATCTGATGGGAATTCCTACAACACGATATATGTTGCTGGCTTTTCTGCTGTGCGGTCTGATGGCTGGTTTGGCCGGTGCCACACAGGTACTGGCTGTTTATCACCGCTTGATTCCTTCGATTTCATCCGGTTATGGCTTTCTCGGCATGATGGTTGCCATGCTGGTCAATTATCAGGCCTTGTGGGCAGCGCCGGTGGCTTTATTCTTTGCGGCTTTGAACATTGGCAGCATCCAGCTACCGATTGTATTGAAATTGGACTCTTCCCTTTCGGGGGTGTTGCAGGGTTCGCTGGTGTTGTTTGTGTTATTGATGGATGGCGTCCGCCGCCGCCTGACACGGAATCAATGAGGTCATGGATATGGATACGCAAATCATCCTGATTGGTTTGGCTGGCGTTTTGGCTTCTTCTGCACCGATTATCTTTGCAACGATTGGCGAAACCTTCGCGGAGCGCAGCGGTGTCATCAATCTTTCGCTGAACGGCACGATACTGTTGACGGCAATGGCAGGTTTTGCGGTTGCAGTATCCACAAACAGTTTGGTTTTGGGTTTTTTGGCCGGGGCACTGATTGGTGGTCTGGTGGCCCTGATTGTGGCATTTAGTAGTATCACGCTCAAACAGTCGCAAGTAGCAGTCGGTTTTATTCTGGCGCTGACATGTCGCGATCTGGCTTATTATCTGGGTAATCCGTTCATGGGTTTGCAAGGACCTCGTGTTCCGTCTCTTCCCATTCCCGGTCTGGCGGATATTCCAATTATTGGAGTCATTTTCTTTCAGCAGGATATTCTGGTGTACGCCAGTTTCCTACTCATTATTGTTGCTTATGTGTTCATTTTCAAGACCAGACCGGGTTTGATGCTGCAAGGAATTGGCGAGAAACCGGCCACGGCTTTTGTGCGCGGAGCCAACGTTAATCGGATGCGTTACTTTTATACCGTTTTGGGAGGGATGCTGGCGGGTCTGGCCGGCCCAATGTTTTCGTTAAGCGTCAAAGCCGGTTGGAAAGGTACCATATCCGGGCTGGATGGTTTTGGTTGGATTGCTCTGGCGCTGACGATATTTGGCGGGTGGAATCCGCTGCGGGCGGCATTTGGTGCGTATCTGTTTGGGTTGCTGCAGTGGCTGGGTCTGGTTTTGCAACCCAGTCTACCTAACATTCCATCGCAGGTGTTGCAGGTGGCTCCCTTCCCCTTAATGATTTTGACCCTTTTGCTGGTCAATATTGGCAACGCAGAGTGGGTAGACCGCACATTGGCAGCCCTACCGGAAAAAACTCGCAAATGGCTGGCAAACCTTCTGCGTTCTCTGCGTACTTCACCGCCTGCCTCGCTGGGTGTTCCGTTTGAAAATGAGTAACAGCAGGTTTTAGATCACATATCATTATCAAGGATGAATATCTATGAGTGAATTTGTGGGTTATCGCTGTTCGTTGTGCAATACAGAATATGCACCGGGTCAGGTTACATATACCTGCCCCAAAGATGGCGGAAATCTGGATGTGGTGCTGGATTATGTAACCATCCGCCAGAAATATGAGGTTAATGATATTGTCTCCCGCTCAGATTATTCTTTGTGGCGCTATTTGCCGCTCTTGCCGGTTAAGGATCCCGGCGGTGAAGGCACGCCTCTACGGATGGCCGGCTGGACGCCGACGTATTACCCGACCCGTTTGGCGGAGAAGTTGGGCCTGCGCCATTTATGGATCAAGGATGAGGGGCGCAATCCGACGGCCTCATTCAAGGACCGGGCATCCTCGGTGGTCGTAGCGCGTGCCCGTCAAATTGGGGCTGAGGTGGTGGTCACGGCTTCCACCGGCAACGCCGGTGCAGCCCTGGCGGGGATGGCGGCTGCAATCGGACATAAGGCGGTTATTTTTGCGCCCAAGACAGCCCCACCCGCCAAGGTGGCGCAACTGCTGGTGTACGGTGCGCAGGTGATTCTGGTGGATGGAAATTACGACTCGGCTTTCGATTTAACCATTCAGGCTGCCGAGGAGTTTGGCTGGTACTGCCGTAATACCGGTTATAATCCCTTTACTGCCGAGGGCAAGAAGACGGCTGCTTTTGAGATCTGGGAAAATGTGATCTTGAATCTCAAACGGGATTTACCGCCGCTGGCCGTGTTTGTTTCAGTAGGGGATGGAAATATCATCTCCGGTTTGCACAAGGGCTTTAAGGATTTACAGGCTCTTGGATGGCTGGAGAAAATGCCGCGCATTTTTGGCATCCAGTCCGAAAAATCGGCCGCGGTTGCCAATGCTTTCTTTAAGGGAACGGAAGAAATCGAACCCGTGCAGGCGACCACGATTGCTGACAGCATCTCGGTAGATTTGCCGCGAGACGGTGTTCGGGCGGTGCGGGCAGCCCGCCAGACCGGCGGTGAGTATCTTACCGTATCTGACGAAGAGATTATCGCCGGTATTGGCGAGCTGGGGCCGCTAGGAATCTTTGCCGAACCGGCCGGCTCGACGGCTTACGTAGGCTTGAAAAAGGCGATTGCGCTGGGTAAGATTACTCCGGAGGATCCGGTGCTGGTGATTAACACGGGCAGCGGCTTGAAGGACATCCGGGCTGCCATGCAGGCCGTGCCAGCCGCCCCGGTGATAGAGCCGACTATGAACGCTTTGAAAAAACACCTTGGAATTTGAAATTCAATGCTTTGATGAGGTGTAAACGAACCTAAATGACTGAAAAACCCGTTTATTCAATCATAGTCCCTGTCTATAACGAAGCCTGTTGCCTGCATGAACTGTACCGCCGCATGGTTGAGGTCATGGAAAGGACCGGCAAGCCATGGGAACTGGTACTGGTCAACGATGGGTCGGTGGATGAATCGCCCAATATCATCCGTGAACTGGCCAAGGCTGACCCGCGCGTCCGCCCGGTGATGTTCGCCCGCAACTTTGGTCATCAAATTGCGGTAACGGCCGGGCTGGATTATTCACGCGGCGATGCGGTAGTTATCATTGATGCCGATCTGCAAGATCCGCCGGAAGTGATTTTGGATTTGATTGAAAAGTGGAAAGAGGGCTACGAGGTGGTTTATGCGGTGCGGGCCGAACGGGAGGGAGAATCCTTCTTCAAGAAATTTACGGCTTCCCTCTTTTACCGGCTGATAGCCCGCATCACCGATGTAGATATCCCCATGGATGCCGGTGACTTCCGGCTGATGGATCGCAAGGTGGTCAATGTGCTGAACACCATGCGTGAGCATCATCGTTTTTTACGAGGTATGTCGGCCTGGGTGGGGTTTCGCCAGACCGGTGTGCTTTACCGGCGCGCACCGCGCTTTGCCGGTGAAACCAAGTACCCGTTGCGTAAGATGCTGCGTCTGGCCCTGACGGCAATCACCGGTTTTTCTTATTTTCCGTTGCAACTGGCCACTTACCTGGGTTTTTTTGCGGCAGGTTTGGCGATTTTGGCCATCCCCGTGGTGATTTTCCTACGGGCAATTCAGGCGCAGGCGTTTTTTGGTCAGGCAACCACCCTGATAGCCGTGTTATTCCTTGGCGGTGTCCAATTGATTTGCCTTGGAATACTGGGCGAATATATTGGACGGATTTATGATGAAGCAAAGGGCCGGCCGCTGTACATCGTCAGCGAAAGCGCGGAAGACTTTGAGAAAACACCAAAACTTGAGGAGAAAACTGATGGCAACCATTGATTTAACCGTAATTCCAGAAAGAAGAGAACGGGCACTAAGACGGGTAAAGGAACGCAACATCATCATCCCTACCTTTGCCCAGATGAAAAACCCCAACCTGATCCCGGATCATATCAAAGAAGAACTGCGAAATATCGGTCTGTGGGATGTGCACCCTCGCAACCTGTTTCGAATTACCTGGAAAAATGAACCCAAACCATTTGGCGGATTGTTCGGCGGTGTCAATTTTATTGAACTGCCGTCCAGTCTAACCGGCGTTCCGGCGCGCATGATTGGTCTGGTGGGTAAATGGTTCCCCACCGGCGCCCATAAAGTTGGGGCTGC
>DLXG01000175.1 GCA_003448875.1 Anaerolineaceae bacterium | reverse complement strand
GCTGTCAATTCCTGAGGCAGGTTCAATTGACGGCGAGCCTCCGAGGGTGGTGGCAACTGCTCAAAACGCTGCAAATCCACACCATTTGGTGCAATGATGACTTCTTCCCCTTTTAAAGCAAGCCGAAATTCCTGGCGTAGAGCGCGTTCCAGAGCCCGCGTGATCACTGCGAAACGCTTCTCTCCGCCGGATTGGATGATTCGCCGCAGCAGCCAGACCCCAAGCCTGCCGGTTGGTCGGTCGTGAATTTCCAGCACGACCGGAAAACCGAGCAAACTACCCAGCAATCCCGCCTGTGGCAGCCAGGTGTAGATCAAGTCCGCCTTTCTCCGCCCGGCCTGCCGAACGGCATTGACTGCAAAATCGTAACGCTTCAAGGCCGGGTAATCCGGCAGCCAGATAACCTCAAAAGGCAAACTCAAACCGTATAAAGCCGCCAGTTCTTTCCAGGGGGTATGCACATTGCCGGGCGTGAATAAAATCACCTCATGTCCAAGCTGAGAGAGTGCCTGCCCAACCTTCATCACTTGAATACTGTTGGCAGCCTTTGATGGAATGCGAAAAGAGGTGATACAGCCAATTTTCACGCCAGTTGAACCTGTTCCGAGGCTTTTTGGAGATGGTAAACCTGCCGCAGCCCTTTAATCACGATGATGCCTATCGAAATGATGAAGTAACCGCTCATCAAAACCGCCTGCATGATAACCCCAAACCGCCGCACCAGCAAGAACATCAAAACTGTTTTAATCAGCCCTACTGAAAAGGTAACCAGCAACGGAAAATTGGGATTGCCGAGCGCCAGCAGCAGGGGGCGATTCCAGTAAAACAGATTGGCGAAACTGAAACCGGCAAATAAGACCAGAATCACAGGGAAGGCAGGCAAGTAAGCCCCATCCTTGAAAATAGACAAGAGATATGGGCCTGCAACCAGCATCCCCAAACCCGCCGCCCCACTCCAGCCGGCGGCAATCAGGCTGGTGCGGCGCAGCAACGCCCGCAGCCGATCCCAGATTCGCAGCGTCACCGCCCGGTTGATTTCTGGAAAAGTGGTCTGAATGAACGGCGAAATCGGCAAAACGACCACATTCATAATGGCCAGGCCGAATTTATAATAACCCGCTTCCACCGGCGAGAGGAAGAACCCCACCCACAGCACTTCGTTATCCCGAATGAGCATGTTGACCGTCTGACTGAGGTTGGTGCTGATGGCGAACTTTGCCAGTTCTTTCTTCCCGGTCAGACTGGTTAGGGGTATCCTCCACCACCCCTCGCCTACCAAAGGCCGCATCCAGTACAAAGCCGCAATCATTAATCCCATTCCATAAACGAACTTGCCTGCCAGATAGGCCATCAACACATCAAATAACCCGCCACGCAACAGGAAAACCGTACCAATCCAGCCAGCGGTAAGCACATTTTGAGTGAGATTTAAAATCGCCAACGTGCGGAAATGGCCGCCCAATTGGAGAACGGCGCTGGAAGTTTCCGTTACCAGATTGGCCAGCAAAGCCAGCCCATACAGAACAATCCATGGGGCGGCTCGCTCATCCTTGATAATGTACACGGCTGCCAGCTGTGCAGTGAGGATCAGCAACCCATACGCTACCAGCGAGGTAAAAGCCTCGCTCATGCCGGCCGCCTTGATCACCGCTGCTGCCCTTTCCTTCTTTTCCTCCGCCAGATACTGCCCGGCATATTTGATCACCAGTTCATTCATGCGGAAGGAAAGCAGACGATTGACATTTGAAGCGTAGGCAATAATCATCCCTAGCAGACCGTAATCACCTACGTTCAACAGGGCGGCTGCCAGCAAGCCCTGTAATGAGGCCAGCCCCATGCTGATGGTATTGGAAGAGAACAGGTAGGACGAATTACGCACAACCGTACGTAATAAGCGATCCTCCCGCCATTGTTGCAGCCAGCGCCTTGCCACTACCCATCCGTTATAATCTGGCTGGCCCACTCGCGTTCTTGCAGATACCAGTTCACCAGATTCTGGACACCCTGCTGCAGGTTAACCAGCGGCTGCCAACCCAGCAACTGCCCCGCTTTGCGAACATCAGCCAGATTTTTCATCATATCCGCCGGATGAAACGGCAAAAATTCCAGCCGGGCTTTTTTACCCAATAGATCTTCAATCAATTTGACCAGATCCAGCACACTGATCGCTTCGTGTCCGCCCAGGTTGATAATCTCAAAACCCAATGGCTTTAATCCCAGCAGTACACCGCGGGCAACATCGTCAATGTACGTAAAGCCGCGTGACTGGCTGCCGTCACCGTTAATTTTCACCGGTCGTCCTTCAGCAATCCACTGCACAAATCGAAACATGGCTAAATCCGGCCTTCCCGCCGGGCCGTAGACCGTGAAGAAGCGGAAAATGGTCACATCCAGCCCGTACAGGTGATGATAGGCATGGCACATCACTTCTCCGGCTTTTTTGGTGGCCGCATAAGGCTGCAAAGGATGGCTGCTATCGGCTTCTTCAGGGGTTGGATACGGCGGGTTTGCGCCATAAATGGACGATGTTGAAGCAAACACGAATTTGGGGCAGTCATGCTGGCGGCACATTTCCAGCAGCGTCAGCGTACCAGCTGAATTGGATCGCTCAAACTCCCACGGGTCTTGTGTGCTGGCGCGCACACCCGCCCGCGCAGCCAGATGAATGACCGCATCGAAAGGACGGTAACGGGCAAACAAATCCTGCATCGCCGGCCGGTCGGCAATATCTGCAAGGTGAAATTCGAATTGAGAAAGCTGCCTCAGCCGGGCAAGGCGGTATTCCTTCAAGCGCACATCATAGGCCGTATTGAGGTTATCCACCCCCACAACCTGATGTCCCTCTTCGATCAGCAAGCGGGAGACCTGCGCGCCAATAAAGCCGGCCGCACCCGTCACCAGATAGCGCATGGGCATTACAACCTCACCACTTTGGGATGATTGCGCCCCAATTTACCCAGAGCGTTGCGGGTGTCCACAATCAGGCGCGCCTGCTCCAGCATTGCCGGATAATCATAAACCGAGTGGTTGGTGATAATCACCACACAATCTGCCTCGCGCACTGCTCCCATCAGGTCAGGCACGCATTCAAGATGATAGTCATTATGCTCAATCGAGGGGATGTAAGGGTCGTGATAACTGACCAGCGCCCCTTTTTCACGCAACAAGTGAATCACATCCAGGGCTGGCGACTCGCGCAAGTCGTCCACATCCGGTTTGTAAGCCGCGCCAACCACCAGCACTTTGCTGTCACGCAGGGGTTTATGGTGGTCATTCAAGGCGTCCTGTACTTTACCCACCACAAAACGCGGCATGTTGGTATTGATCTCTGAAGCCAGTTCGATAAACCGCGCCGTATAGTTGAGCGATTTCAGTTTCCACGAAAGGTAAAGCGGATCAATTGGGATACAATGCCCGCCCAGCCCGGGGCCGGGTGTGAATTTCATAAAACCAAACGGCTTGGTGGCAGCCGCTTCGATCACTTCCCAGACATCTATTTTCAAACGGTTGCACATGATCGCCAGTTCATTGACCAGCCCGATATTAATCATTCGGAAGGTATTTTCGAGCAGTTTGGCCATCTCGGCAACCTCGGTGGACGAAACCGGCACCACGGTTTGGAGAGCCTCGCCGTACCACGCCGCCGCCACTTCGGTGCAGCGGGGGGTGATGCCGCCCAGCACTTTGGGAGTGTTGTACGTTGTCCAGTCTTTGCGCCCGGGGTCAACCCGTTCGGGGGAAAAGGCCAGGAAAATATTTTTTCCAACCTTCAAGTCGGGCTGAGCGCACAAGGCCGGCAATACCAGTTCACGGGTAGTGCCGGGATAGGTGCTGGATTCGAGAACAATTACCATGCCGGGGTGAGCATAGGGTGCCAGCCCTTCGGCTGCATTGACAATGTAAGATAGATCCGGATCACCGGTTTTACGCAGCGGTGTCGGCACGCAAATCGAAACGGCATCGGCAAATTGCAAAGCCGCATAATCGGTTGTGGCTTTCAACCGGCCCTGTTCAACCAGACGCCTGACCTGTTGCTGGTCAACATCCAGAATATAACTTTCGCCGCGGTTGAGGGCTGCCACCTTGCTCTCAACCGGGTCAATGCCGGTTACTTCAAAACCGGCTTCCGCAAACACCACCGCTAGCGGCAGACCCACATAGCCCATTCCAAGAATGGCCACTCTGGCGGTGCGGTTTTTAAATTTATCAATCAACTGTTGCTGGTAGTTTACAGTCATCTTTTTTACTCTTTGAGCAGAAATAATCTAAATAACCCGACCAACCCTACTAGAACAGACTTAATTGAGTCGGTTTGGGTTGTTCTTCCTCTTCATCAGCCGGTTTGGAAACCGGTTGAGTATCTTTTACTGCCAGACGATTCTGGCGCGCCTGCTGAATGTAAGCGGCTAGTTTGGAAAAGTCCTCTACGACAGCCCCTTTTAACGAAGGCTGGTGCAATGCCGCTGCCGGGTGGAACATGGGTACGATCAGACGTCCATCCAGCCAGCGCGCTTTACCATGCACATCACTGATTCGCACGTTCGGCAGGAAGCGAGCCATCGAGTAACGTCCAAGGGTCACAATGACCAGTGGATTGATGGCCTGAATCTGTCTTTCCAGATACTCATTACAGGCGGCTAATTCCTCCGGCAAGGGATCACGGTTGCCCGGCGGGCGGCATTTGACCACATTGGTGATAAAGACCGTCTCCCGCCTGAGCCCGGCACGCTGGAGCAATTCGCCCAGAAACTTACCGGCTGCACCCACAAACGGCCGGCCTTGTTCATTTTCATAAAACCCCGGGCCTTCGCCAATAAACATCACCTCCGCGTTGGCCGGCCCTTCACCCGGCACTGCCTTTTTGCGGGAATAACTTAACTGGCAGCGTTGACACACGGATACTTCAGCGGCGACTTTTTTCAAGACTTCATCAGGTTGATCCATGGTCTATCTCTCCCGAGGAAATTGTCCCCTTCTCTTCGTCATCTTCCTGTAAAAATGCCCGTAATTTTTGGGGGTTGATGTTTTCCAGCGTCATAATCAAGGCATCTTCCCCGTTATCGCGGTAGTAGCCATTCCGCACGGATGTAATCTTGAACCCAAATTTTTTATATAGATTTTGTGCGGCCAGATTTGAGCGGCGCACTTCCAGATAGCACTGGCACACACCCATTTCATACACCTCGAGCAGCGATTCAGCCAGCAGCCGGCAGCCAATCCCCTGCCGCCGGTAGGCCGGATGGATGGCAAATGTGCCGATATGAGCCTCATCCAGAACCTGCCACATCACAATCATCCCCACCACCACATGCTGGCCGTCAGGTGTTTGCACTTCGGCCACCCACAGGCGGGAAGCCGGGTTCTCGGTGATTTCGAAACGGAAAGACCGCTCCGGCCACGGCAGGGAAAACGAAGCCAAATCAATCTCGCGCACTCGCGGTACATCCCGCAACTCCATCGGACGGATGTTCACCCGCGCTGAAGAAAGAGTCTCTTTCAAACGGTTACTCCCTCCGCTGTGCTGAGATAAATCGGCGCAAGGCTGATGGGATCATCCACCTTGTTGCTGCGCCAGCGTTTCCAGGCCAGTTCAGCCAGATAAGAAGGCCGGCGTAGCGAGGCAGCCGGTGAAGCAAGCACAACCAGCCGCCTTTTACGCGCCAGCGTTACCCGCTCGGCCGCGCTCAACTCGCCGCAGACCAGCGTGGGGGATTGAATGGCCTGCGCCAGTTCTTCCACACTCATCACCAGCGGTTCAGATTGGCTTTCCCAGCGGCTGCCTTTCGGTTGATACCAGCCCACTGCCAGCCTCCCCCTTCCGGCTTGTAGAGCAACCACAAGCGGCAGGTCTTGTACCGGTTGGGCAGCCGTCAGGATATCAAATGTAGGTATGCCGATCAGGGGGATTTTTGCAGCCAGCGCCAGCCCCTTGGCAATTGCCAGCCCAATCCGTAAACTGGTAAAGGAACCCGGCCCTAAGGCTACCCCAATGGCTTTCAAATCGGCAGTACGCACCCCGCAGCGATTCATCAGGTCTTGCAAGGCCGGAGCTACTTCAACCGTGTGATGGTTTTGAGTGCGCCAGACCGCTTCGCCAATCACCTGCGCCCCCTCGTACAGGGCAATCCCGGCATACTGCGTTGAGGTATCCAGGGCCAGCAGCATTTAACCTCCCACCACCTTTTGACGGAATTCCTGCACCAGCTCTTCGTAACGGCTGCCCTGCGCCAGAAAGACCATGCCGCGCTGTTCTTCGGCAATCCAGCTCAGACGCACCAGCAGGTGCTCGCGGGGCAGCGCCGATTGAATGTTTTCCGGCCATTCCACCACCAATGCGCCGCTCTCCATCAGCCAGTCCAGATCCAGATCCAGCGCTTCTGCGGCTGATCTCAAACGGTAAGCATCCAGATGATAAAGAGCCTGACCATCCGGCCGCCGGTAAACGTTGACCAGCACAAAGGTCGGACTGGAGACGGGATCTAATGACCCCCAGCCCTGTGCCATGCCTTGCACCAGCGTCGTTTTACCACTGCCCAGTTCTCCCTGCAACAAAACCACATCACCCTTCTGCAACAATCCCCCCAAACGCATTCCCAGCCGGCGGGTTTGATCGGCGCTGCGACTGAAAAATTCCAGCGTTCGTGCATCCAGAATAGGCATATTCAAATTATACCCGTAATTTTGAGGTTGACTGCCGGCGGGCGTGTTCAACCAGTAAATGGGCGATTTCTCGGGCGGCTTGGGGGCGCCCCAGTTTCATCGAATTTTGAGCCGTTTTCAAACGCTCTTCCGGCCTTCTCAACCAGTGCTGCAAAGCCCTAACGACCAGACCGGG
>DLXG01000249.1 GCA_003448875.1 Anaerolineaceae bacterium | reverse complement strand
TTCGAAGGCCTGGCGAATCATGGTTTTAGCCACCGAGTCGATCATGCGTTGACCCACACTCGCCAGCGCACCACCAATGTTCATGTCTCCTTCGTACTTCATCAGGGTGGTGCCGTCTCCCTGATCAATGAATTGCACCCTGCCTACCCCTTTGGCAAATCCGGGCGTGCCGCGCCCATCCACCGTCAGCGTGCAGGATTCGGGTTCAACCACATCGGAAATGACCAGCTTTCCGGTAAAAGAGCCGGAAACCGGGCCAATCCGCACATTCATGGCGCCTTCGTATTCATTTTCGGCAACCATTTCCAGTTTTTGAGTTCCCGGTAAGGCACTGGCTAGCACTTCGGGATCGTAGAACATTTCCCAGACTGCTTCGCGGGGACCTTTAAAAATGTGCTCGCCTTCCAGTTTCATTATAAGTAATCCTCCATCATAGTTTTAAGAATTAGGGACTCGGATCAGAGATCCGTTCATGGCGAAGGGCATCATGCGCCCTTCGCCTGTTGAACATAGGTAAAGATTCGGCTGGGCGATAGGGTATCGCGGTCAAATTCCACGCCAATATCTTGCAGGGCGTTTTCTACCGCCTGCACAAACACGGCCGGAATGGGAATCGCTCCCGCTTCACCCACACCCTTAATGCCCAATGGATTGAGGGGCGAGGGTGTTTCCATGTGGCCCAGCACCAGTTTCTTTGGCATGTCGGTAGCCTGCGGGAATAGGTAATCCATGAACGAGGCGGTCACCAGCTGGCCGTTTTCATCGTAGATGAGTTCTTCGTAGAACGCATCGCCGACTCCCATCTGAATACCACCGTGAATCTGCCCGTCCACCACCATCGGGTTCACCGGTGTGCCGCAGTCATGGACAAAAGCCATTTTTTCCAGACTGACCTGCATGGTTTCCGGGTCAAGTTCCAGAATCAGGCCCACTGCGCCCGCACCGGTAGCGCCATAAGGCGGGCCATAGTAAGCCACGGCCTCCAAGCCCGGTTCTGTGCCGGGTTCCATCGTGCCGCGCATCGGGTTAGCCAGCGTTGCCAGATCGCCCAGCGCAATAAACTTGGAGGGAATATCGGCAACCCGCACGACGCCGTCGGCCAGTTCCAGTTCTTCTTCGGGGGCTTCCAAAATCTTGCTGGCCAGTTTGAGGGCCTTCTGACGCACTTTTTGGGCCGCCAGATGGGTTGCCGTCCCGGCAACCGTGATGCCGCGACTGGCAAACGTGCCAGCGCCCCAGCCAAAGTAGCCGGTGTCTCCTGTAATGACCTTGACATCCTTAACATCCACTCCCAACTGGTCAGCCACAATTTGAGCAAAGGTGGTGTAATGCGCCTGTCCCTGGGAGGTATAACCGGTTGTAACTACCACTTTTCCATTGCCGCCAACCGTTACGCGGGCTCCCTCGTAGGGGCCTACACCGGTGCCTTCGCTGAAGCAGGCAATGCCGATGCCAACTTTCTTGCCCTCGGCGCGCAGTTTGGGCTGCACCTCGTTGACGAATTTATCATATTCGATCAATTCAAGGGTCTTCTCGAAAGCAGAGGGATAATTACCGCTATCCAGCACACCTTCCACAAAGTCCTGCCCGATGATGCTGGTATAGTACGGATAAGCGTTGGACGGCAGCAAGTTCTTGCGGCGGATTTCCACCGGGCTCATACCCAGTTCTTTGGCAGCCGCATCCAGCATGCGCTCCATCACAAAAACACCATACTGGCGGCCGGCCCCACGCACTGGCGTGACAATCATCTGATTGGTGAACACCACATAAAACTCGGTCAGGAAGTTCGGCACCCGATAATTGGTCACCGTATGGGTCTGGGTGTTGAGGGGTATGGTCATCATATAAGGATTGTAGGCCCCGGTGTTGTGATAGAACAAGTCCTTCAAGCCGACAATCGTACCATCCCGTTTGACCGCAATCTCGCAATAGTGCACCTGATCGCGTTCCGAAGTGGTGGCTAAAAAGTTTTCGCGCCGGTCTTCAAACCACTTGATCGGCCGGTCTAGTTTCATCGCCAGATAGGTAATCAGCACATCGTCCGGCAATGAGGTGTTGATTTTCGGGCCAAAGCCGCCGCCGGTGTTGGGGGTGATCACCCGCACCTGACTTTCAAACAAACCCAGCCGGGCAGCCGTCTGATTGCGCAGCGCAATCACCGACTGCGTACCACACCAAATCGTCATCTGCTTGGCATGTTTATCCCATTGCACGATGATGCCGCGGTTTTCCATAGCAGCCCCGGCATTGCGGTTGATGAAGAATTTGCGCTTGATGATCAAATCCGCTTCTTTGACAGCCTGCTCCCACGAACCGCGCTCCTGACGCACGTGACCGGCCTCGTTGGAAGGCAGGTCTTCATGCACCAGCGGTGAGCCGGGTTGAAGAGCCTTTTCCAGATCGACCACGGCATCCAACGGTTCGTAATCCACATAAATCAGGTCACAGGCATCTTCTGCGATATAACGCGATTCAGCAATTACAATCGCCACTGGCTCGCCTGCATAACGCACCTTGTCCTTGGCAATCGGCATCGTGGGGCGAGCAACATACGTTGCCCCTTTGATGGCCGTCGGCGGCGGGACTTGCAGGGGACCGGGTTTGACGTAATCACCGAAATCCTCGGCGGTATAAACCCCAACCACGCCCGGCAGTTTGCGCGCTTCACTGACATCAATGCTCTTAATGCGGGCGTGAGCGTAATCGGAGCGTTTGAAGGCGGCGTGAAGCATGCCCGGAAGTTCAATATCATCCAGAAATTGCACATTGCCGGTGATCAGTTCCGGGTCTTCCAGCCGCAAAACAGATTGATGAACGTATTTACCTGCCACGGTTGCTTCTCCTTTCATCCTTTAATGAGACGCCATCTTTTGGGCAGCCAGTTTTACCGCCTCGATGATGTTGAAATAGCCAGTACAGCGGCAGAAGTTGCCATCAATCGCTTCACGGATTTCTTCTTCGGTTGGATTGGGATTTTCGCCAAGATAATCCACCAGAGTCATCAGGAAACCGGGCGTGCAAAAACCGCACTGCAAGGCGTGTTTTTCAATGAAAGCCTGCTGAATGGGGTGCAGGTTGTCCGGCGTTCCCAGCGACTCGACCGTCTGAATTTCATGTCCATCGGCCTGAACAGCGAAGATGGTACAGGAACGAACTGCCTCACCGTCCATCAGAATGGTGCAGGCCCCGCACAAACCATGCTCGCAGCCCACATGCGTACCGGTCAAACCAAGATCGTGGCGGATAAAGTCGCTCAGCAGAAGACGGGGCTCAACCTCACGCTCATACTGCTTGCCGTTCACCGTAACGTTAATTTTGACTGTTTGAGCCATGTCATCCTCCTTTTAATTTGCTCGCTCAAAGGCTTCGGTCAGGCCGCGTCTCACCAGCACTTTGACCAGATGACGGCGGTATTCTGCCGTGCCGTGTATATCCGTGCCGGGGTCAACTTCTTCCTTGGAGATTTTCTCGGCCACCTCGGCAATGGCATCAGCGGTTGGCACGTTCCCGACCAGAACTTTCGGGGCTTCTTGCGAAAGGATGGGGGTTTCACCCACGCTGAAAAGCACTACCCGCACATCCTTGCAGCGTTTGTTTTCATCTACCACCACCACACTGATCACCGCCGCCTGTGCGTAACCGCCTCTCTGGCGCGAAACCTGCTGATAAGAAGCCCCGCTGCCTTTTGCCATGGGCGGCAGCACGACCTCTGCCAGCATTTCCTCCGGCTCCAACACGGTCATAAACGGCCCCATGAAGAAATCTTCAGCGTTCACCCAGCGCTCGCCGCCCTGTTTACGCACCAGGAAACGAGCCTTCAGCGCTACCGAAAGTGCCGGAATTTGGGCAGCCGGGTCGGCATGGGCTATTGCTCCGCCAAACGTGCCGCGGTTGCGGATTTGCGGATGGGCGATATGTTTGACCACAAAAGGCACAATTGGGAAGCGTTGGGCCACCAGCGGGTCCTTCTCCACCACGCTGTCACGAGTCATCGTACCAATTGCCAGACCGCCGTCATCGGTAGGCTTGATATAAAATAATTCTTTAACCTTATTCAAGTCAACCAGCGCTGCCGGGCGCGCCATGCGGAAGTTCATTGCC
>DLXG01000250.1 GCA_003448875.1 Anaerolineaceae bacterium | reverse complement strand
TCCTGTTGAAGGGATTGAGCAGAAGTTTAACAAGCGGCTGGTGCTGGATAAATTATCCCGCCGGGTGTGGGTGAGCGGGCAGGAGCTTTTGCCGCCACTTTCGGTACCCCAATTTCGACTTTTAGAGGCGCTGTACGACAACGAGGGCAGAGTCGTTTCTAGACAGGATCTGGTTTTAGCAGTCTGGGGGGATGAAGAAGCGGTGGGAGTATCAGAACAGGCTTTGGATGCTCTGGTAAGACGATTGCGTGACCGACTGGCGGTATTGGATCCCAATCATGCGTACCTGATTACCGTGCGTGGTTATGGTTTGCGTCTGGATAATCCACCAGTATGACTTAAAAAGACCGGTTGTGAGATAAATCACCTGAAACAAACTGAAAACTAATTGTAAGTTTCGATGATTGATTGCAGAGGGGGTTTGGTTTAGTATTTAATCGAGAGTTTTTCTCGGTAAAACATTGTTTTAAAGGCGGGAAGACTATGATAATGAAACGCCTCCAATCCGTACAGAATTCGACCAGAGCACAAGATCCAACGCTCTATTCGCTCAGCCAATCTCTCCCCCTCACCGGCAATGAAAGCAGATTCGGTGAAGTTGCTTCTGCGGAGGGACGACTCCAAAAAACAATTAAACTCGTCAATCCCGATGTATTTGAATCCAACTGGTTTGGGCCGAAGATGTGGAAAAGCAAATTGTATGATGGCATTCTACCGGCTTTAGTGATGATCCTGCTTACCATGCTGTTCAATCTTCTTTCCATACCGGTTGAAATTGTATTTGATACGCCGGGTTTACTGATTTATACCCTGATCATTCTTGCAGGTGGTATTTATGCGCTGGGAAAGTGTGTTCAAATGCGCTATAACGAGATCACCCGGGCATGGTATGGGTTGATAGCGGGTTTGCTGCTTTGGTTTGCCGTAAACACCTCCGGACGTTTGGGAGAGAGCGTTATCTCAATCGAGGTCGAGGCGGTGATGCTGCTATTAGCGGTGCTGGTGATTGCAACTTTATGGAAAACCGTCTTTCCGCTCGGGTTAAGATTTCTTGCTTTTGTATTTTTAGTGGACTGGACATTACGCTTCTGGCTTGGTATCCACACCTTCCTGGCAGGGAGTTTTGAGTTCTTCCAGTGGAGTTATTACCTGACTGGTTTCATTGCTCTGTCCGCCTTGATATTTTTCCTGATGTGGATGTTCTTAAAGGCTGAAAGCCGGCTTCATCATCTATGGGCTGCGGTGGGGGTTTGGTTCTGTACGCTAATGGTAATGATTGTGTTTTTCCGAATACCTGTCTAAGACTAACCAACTATATTGGGGAAAAGAAACGCTGACTACTGGGTTCGCTAGCGGCGGAGAGATTCAGAAGTTCCTGATAGACTGACTTGATCTCACCGGCAATCCGTTCCCATGAATAGGATTGGGCAAGCCGATTGGCCTGTTGACCGAGGCGGTCTCTCAAATCCGGGTTGAGAATCAGTTCTTTAAGGCGATTTCCGAGAATTTCCGGCTCACCATCCGGAACGACAAAACCCGTCACTCCATCTTGTACTAAAAACGCCAGACCACCGACCTGAGAAGCCACCACGGGAGTGCCGCAGGCCATAGCTTCAAGAGCAACCATTCCAAACGACTCATAGTGGGAAGGAACTACAACAACATCAGCGGCGGAGTAATAATAGGGCAGTGATTCTTGATCGCGTTTACCAAGGAATAAGACAAAGTCACGTAATCCAAGGCTCTTAACCAGATTTTGTAACCGTGCCATTTCTGCATTGACACTTAATTCACTTTCTTCCGGGTCACCGCCGACAATGACCAGAGAATGCGGGCAACACACCAGTTCGGAAGATTGCTGCATCCACGCCACTGCCCGGATGAGAGTTTCCAGCCCTTTGAGGGGTTCGATTCGTCCTACAAACAAAATCATGCGATTCTTTATTGGGACACCAACAACCTCGCGTGCTTCATCGCGCGGGATGGGATAAAATCGGCTCAAATCTACACCGGGCGGAATCACCCGCAATTTTTTTGAATTTGCCCCATATAAAAATTCCAGTTGAGATTGTTCAGCCGGGGTGGCAGCAATAATGCGATCGGCAATTTGAAGAATACGCCGCTCTCCCTCCAGTCTGTAATCTCCTTCGACTTCCTCAGGCGTCCGCGCCACGCGGTTTTTCATCAGCACCAGAGTGTGGTACATGTGGATGAGAGGGGTGTTCCATGCGGATTTCAATTGTTCAGCAGCAACTCCGGACATCCAGTAATGGCTGTGGATGAGGTCGTATCTTAATCCTTTGGAATTGGTAAAGTTCAGGATTCCCTGAACAAAATCGGGCAGATAACTGGCCAGTTCCTTTTTGGGGAGGGGAATTTCCGGCCCGGCGGGGATATGAACCACGCGGTTGCCATACCCCAGATTATGGAGAACGTGGGGGACGTGTTCATCTTGAGAGCGGGTGAATACATCCACGTGGATACCGGCTTTGCCCAAAAAGCGGGTCAATTCTGCAACATATACGTTCATTCCGCCGGTATCTTTCCCGCCCAGGGTTGCTAATGGACAGGTGTGATAAGAGATCATGGCAACGTTCATCGAAAAATTCCTTGCCCGAACAAAAGATGTACTGGTATAATTTGAGCCACGCCACCGTAGCTCAGACGGTAGAGCAGGCGTTTCGTAAACGTCTGGTCAAGGGTTCGAGTCCCTTCGGTGGCTCTTTTGATTCTTATACGACATAATCCACAGAAGAGATCCTTCTTCACAGGTGGATTATACTGGCTTGCTGGGGATTTGAGGATGAATAATCTAATCACTCCAATAGATTGATCGGAGTGATTTGGATAATAATTGAGAAAGAAAGTGATAGCTAGAAACCGATACGCAGCCAATCGGTACCGGTGATTACTGAAAGTGCCAGTAAGATGAAGATAATCAGCAGAACGGTACCGCAGCCGCACCCAAGGCAGGAGCCACTGCCAAACCCGATTCGAGATTGCAGCCAGTTGAACAGGCGGTCAAGCAGAAACAATTTTAATAAACCTGATAAGCAGCCGGGGCGATTGTCCATTTATACGGTTCCTTTCGTCTTCTAACCTTGTTTACGAAACAGTCCTGAAAAAGTTGCTCGGTTAGGTGATTGAATTTGTATAATCCCGTCCAAAAATTGCTATATGAAGTGCTTGACAATTTCAAAGTACCCTCTGTAAAATATCAGCATGAAACCTGACATGCAATCTCCCATTTCTCTCCATCATCATCATCATTTCTTCGATAACCTCCGCTTTCCGATTGGGTGAGTGGGCAGGTCAGGTATTGTAGTTTACAACCAACCCCCGCCAATCGGCGGGGGTTTTTATTATATTAGCGCGAGGAATATGTATGACTGTTTTTCGAATTTCGCTCCCATCCAAAGGCCGCTTGTCCGAAGAAGCGTTGAATTTTCTCGAGTCCTGTGGCCTACGGGTTTACAAACCCAATCCACGTCAATATGAGGCCATACTGCCGGATTTGCCAGATCTGAAAGTGCTTTTTCAACGACCCGGTGATATTGTTGCCAGTGTGGCCGACGGCAGTGTTGATTTTGGCATTACTGGCCTGGACATGGTGATGGAAAAATCACCTGAACCGACTTCGATTTTGGTTTTGCATGAGGCATTGGGTTTTGGGGGCTGCACTTTGAGCCTGGCCATTCCGGAAAACTGGGAAGGAGTGGACACACTGCAAGGTTTACAAAATCATGCCCGTCAGTCAGGCCGTGTGCTGCGTGTAGCAACCAAATTCGCCCGATTAACCGGTGAATTCTTAAGCCGCCATCAAATTCCTTTTACGCTGATTTCGGCGGAAGGCACGCTGGAAACCGCTCCGGCAATTGGGTATGCGGATATGATCAGTGATTTAGTGGCTTCTGGCCAGACCCTGCGGGATAATCGTTTGAAAGTAATTGAAGGCGGGCAAATTCTTTCTTCGCAGGCGGTGTTGATTGCAAATTTTTATCGGTTGAAGGAAAGTGAATCAGCCCAGGCATTAGCCCGCAACTTGTTGGAATTGATCGAGGCACACTTGCGGGGGAGCACCAATTACTCCGTGTTTGCCAACATGCGCGGCCCCTCTGCACAAGCGGTGGCTCAACGAATTTTCTATCACAGCACCTTACATGGTTTGCAGGGGCCGACCATCTCACCGGTTTTTACACCGCTGGGAAATGGTGACTGGTACGCCGTGCATGTAGTGGTTGAAAAACACGAGATCTACAAGGCCGTTAATGAACTGCGTGCGGTTGGCGGCAGTGGTGTTGTAGTAGTCCCGGTCACCTATATTTTTGATGAAGAACCGCCGCGCTGCTTGAGGATGAGCCGGGCGTTAAGTTTACCTCAACCACCCCCCTTAGTCAGTGTTCTGGAAGGGTCAACCGGAGCGAAACTATGATTGAACAACTCCAGAAAAGCGTGATGGAACGTTTTGAAAAAGTGCCTGCTTATGTTCCCATTGAGCCATTTGAGGTCATTGCGGAGAAAGTGGGCAGAACGGCGGAGGAAATCATAAAGCTGGATGCCAATGAAAATCCATACGGCCTCTCCCCATCGGCGCGTAAAGCACTGGCTGAATTACGCCGGGGAAACATCTATCCCGATCCTGAAAGCCGTTCTTTGCGCCAGGCCATTGCTTCTTTTATCGGCGTACCGATTGAGTTCGTTGTTGCAGGAGCGGGGGCTGATGAATTGATTGACCTGATATTGAGGGTGATTCTCCCCCCCGCCGATTCGGTGCTGGTTGCGCCGCCTACCTTTGGAATGTACGCGTTTGATGCGCGCATTAATGGCGCAACTGTGCTTGAAGTTCCCCGTAATCCGGATTTCAGCCTGAATCTGGATGTGATGAGCCGGGTTGTGCAACAGTTTCAACCGCGCGCCGTATTACTGGCATCTCCAAACAACCCCGATGGAAGGTTGCTGACAGCGGAGGAGCTGCAAGTGATATTTTCATGGAATACACTGGTGGTGCTGGATGAAGCCTATATCGAATTCTGTGACGGCGGAAGTCTGGGTGAACAAATCTCGCAGATTCGTCAACCCCTTACCCGAGAGAATGTCATTGTTTTACGCACTTTCAGCAAATGGGCGGGGCTGGCCGGGTTACGGGTGGGCTATGGGGTTTTCCCTAAGTGGGTTTTACCGGTATTGTGGAAAGTAAAGCAGCCCTATAACGTCAATGTTGCTGCCAGCGCTGCGGCAATTGCCTCTTTGAAGGATCTGGTTTGTCTTACTGAGCGGGTAGAAAAAATTCGGGCTGAACGTTCTCGCCTTTTTGGTATGCTGCAGCAGGTGAAATGGCTGGTGCCATTCCCATCACAGGCTAATTTTATCTTGTGCCGGGTGATTGGACGATCGGCAAAAACCGTTAAGGATGAACTTATGAAAAAAGGCATCTTTGTGCGTTACTTTGATACGCCTTTGTTACAGAATTACATTCGCATCAGTGTTGGATTACCCCAACAGCATGATGTTTTGATCGAAGCGTTACAGGAAATGGAGATGGAATGACCATGAATGAGTTAGAACCAAAGAAACGTATCGCTGTAATAAACAGACAGACCCGTGAAACTTCAATTAACCTGGAGTTGGATCTGGACGGGACAGGGCAGTACCAGATTCAGACCGGGATTGGATTTCTGGATCACATGCTGGCACAACTGGCCTATCATGGCTTGTTTGACTTGCGCCTGAAGGCGGAGGGGGATTTGAATGTGGACTTTCACCACACCGTAGAGGATTGCGGCTTGAGTTTGGGCGAAGCCTTTGACCGCGCTCTGGCTGACCGAAAAGGCTTGGTACGTATGGCAGTTCAATATGCGCCAATGGATGACAGTCTTGCACGGGTGGTTGTAGATTTGTCAGGCAGGCCGTACAGCGTGATCAAAGCAGGTTGGGCGGCTGATGAGATTGGCAGGGTACCAAATAGTCTATGGGAGCATTTTTTTGAATCGTTTGCGCTGCGGTCGCGTGCAAACTTGCATGTCAAAGTGCTGTACGGAAAAGACGGACATCATCAGTTAGAAGCTGTCTTCAAAGCGTTGGGAAGAGCATTGTGTGCCGCAAGCCGCTTGGAACCGCGCCGCCTGAATGAGGTGCCGTCCACAAAAGGAGCTCTAAATGTCTAAGCAGGTTGTGGTGGTGGATGCCGGCACGGGCAATTTGCGATCTGTAATTGGCGCATTAAAGAAACTCGGTGTATCCGTCAGGCTCACTTCCATAGCCGAAGAGGTTTTAGAGGCTGAACGAGTCATACTGCCGGGGGTTGGAGCTTTTGGCGAATTCATGCAAGGGCTTCACAAAAATCATCTGGGTGAGGCGTTGAAGGAATTTATTCGAAGCGGAAGGCCATTGCTGGGGATTTGTGTGGGGATGCAGGCTCTCATGCAACTCAGTGAGGAATCAGGGAATCAGGCCGGGCTTGGGATTTTTGAAGGATGTGTCCAGCGGTTATCTGAAGGACGAGGCTTTAAGGTGCCCCATACTGGCTGGAATCAAGTATGGATCAAGCAGGACAACCCGCTCGCGAAGGGCTTATCAAGCGGTTTTTATGCTTATTTCAATCATAGTTACTTCTGTAAGCCTGTACACAGTGATGTTGTTATCGCAACTACCGATTACGCAGACGAGTTTTTTTGCAGTATTGTCGGAGAGGGAGTGCTGTTTGGTGTTCAATTTCACCCGGAAAAAAGTCAGGCAGTTGGTGAAACACTTCTTAGAAACTTTGCAGCCCTTGGGGGATAGCGTATGATGAACAAATTTACGGTTTTTCCTGCAATTGACTTAAGGGATGGCAAGGTGGTGCGCCTGGAGTTGGGTGATCCGTCTCGTCAAACCGTGTTCAGCAGCGACCCGGCAAAAACAGCCTATGATTTTCTAAGCGCAGGTGCCAAGTGGCTGCATGTCGTTAATCTAGATGGGGCGTTTGGTGATGAACAACGGGCGAAGAAAAATGAAACAGCCATAGGGCAAATTTTGGAAATTATGCCAAAATTTGAGGGAAAGATT
>DLXG01000282.1 GCA_003448875.1 Anaerolineaceae bacterium | reverse complement strand
GGGAGAATCCGAGGACAAATAGTAAAGCGTGAAAAAATACCTGCAATCGCTTAAGCATGTCAACCGGAGGTTGCATAAAAATAATCTCCTACTATTCTGATTTTCGACCTACCAATAGAACTATGGAACAGCCTTATAAAAGACCAATGTGTCTCGGTGCCGGAAATTCTTCGCCGCCAAATGTGACTAATGCTGCCAATCCGCTCTACTGAATGCTGATACATCTTATGAGTTGGACAAGCGGCTATGTGCACCCAACTCTGTTTTCTCGCGCAACAACACTGCCAGGCAAACGATCACCACCAATTCTGCAATTTTGGAAGTCAGGTCTAATGCACCAATTTCTTCAACCATTCCCGCCTCTGGGCCAAGGGGAATGCCAAGTGTGCGCGTGACGATCCAAAGGGCAATAATCGCCGCATTGCCAAGGATACCTGCCCATAACACTTCGCGCCGAACCGGGCGGGTAGCGGCGAGGATGTGCGACAACAGCAATTGACAGACGGTTGCAACTAGAAAGAACCCGCCATAGCCGACCCAAGCTTCGAAGTGTTCAGACATGAAGTAGGCGTGGATAATCCCTGCCACAGCCGAAAACCCGGCGGCGGAATACCGCCAGTAGCTTTGTACAGATGGAAGGACAAATTGTGTTTTCATGGTTATCTCCAATTCTGAATGTTTCAGGAATTACAATTTAAGGCTTTCTGAACTCCAGGCAATACATCCAACCTTTCCAGACTTCATAGATGCGCCTTTCCAGCATCTCCGCCGGTACCAGGTCTACCGGCGCAGTGACAACCTCGCGCCTGTCCTTAAATGACCCCTTGAATCCAGGCAGGAAGCGCTCGTAACCACGCGCGCCCTTTTCGGTTTCGTCTGCGATCAGGATGCGCGTCCCTGGTTTGGCGACCCGTATCATCTCTTCGATGGCGGCCCTTTTGTCGTCGAAGAAATTGATGCCCCCGATGTGAAAGACACTGTGAAAGGCTTCACCCTGGAATGGCAACTGCTCGCCGTTGCCCAGGAACAAATCCACATCCCACCCCTTGCGTTGCGTGTACGCCTGGCAGCGCCGAATTTGACCGGGGGAAATATCCAGCCCATAGACCTCGCCCACATCGGCGCGGTGGATAAGATAGGGCAGGTTTACACCCGGGCCAATGGACACTTCCAGGACCCGCCCGCCTTGCGGGTCAAGCCGGTCGAGGATTTCTCGACGAGCCTGGTCCTCGTTCATACCTAGAAAAGCCAGGGCCGCCCTGGAGAACGGCGCATAGACCCATGAAAACCAGTTGTACAGGCGGGTGAAGCGGCCGTTCGAGCCGGTCAGCGCTTCGGGCGTGATGAAATGGGGGATGCCCCGTACGACTGGGTAGGATCTGGAGCAGCGGGTACAGCAAAGCGCGCCGCTTTCCAGGTCACCAGTGCCTGAGGATTCGAGCCGCCCGTGACATACCGGGCAGGCCAGGAGATCAAGGATAGCACGTTGCATGTGAGTCTCTTATTTCAATCAACCTGCTGTTTTATCGTTGAGGTTTCCAGAAAACCATCCAGAACCCCGTTGAATTCTTCTGGGTGTGTAAAGCCGGACAGATGCCCGCCGCTGGGAAATGAATACACCTGCGCACCTGGGTAACTGGCTATAAGCGCTTCCCGCTCCGTTGACTTGAAGCCGCGGTCATCCTCCGCTAAAATAAGCAAGATCTGCCCAGGCCGCTCAACTGGCTGGTATATACGGTATTCGTCTGGATGGTCAAAAAAATCGAGCAAGAGCTTCATCTGCCCCATCAGGGTTTCATTGGTATGCAGCCGGGTAAAGAGTTCTTCCACATAGGCCTGGTAAAAAGCTCGGGTGGCTTCATCTGCTGACGCCAAAAGCGTACCAAACCTGCGCCGGTAATAGCCCTTCAGCCAGGCAGCCGGAAGTTTGAAAAAGAACTTGGCCGCTCTCAGCGAGGAGGCGTTATATAGCCCAAAACCATCCAACACCAGCTTATTCACGCGCTCTGGGTACGCGCGGACAAAAGCGTGCGCAATCCCAGCGCCCAGCGAATGTCCAAAGATGTTCGTCCGCTTGATCTTTTCTCTGTCGAGAATGGCTGCCAACCCATCCACCACCCGGCGCACTTTTCCAACCGGCGGATACGAAGGCGAAAACACCCGAAAGCGCTTCTCCAGACGTAGAATGTTTTGGAAAGATGTCTCTCCAACAGAAAGGCCGCCGCCCAGGAGCAACATGGCTTGAGAACCTTCACCGCTGACAATATATTCCCACGAAACGCCATCGGCATGGAGCGTCTGGTAAGGGTGTGTCGCACGAAAGGTTTGCAGCCGTTCGCGCTGTTCAACTGGAACATCTTTATATAATAGATCAAAGCTTACTGCTTTCATTTGCCAATCCTTTCTAAGAATGAAAGGGCCAGTTGGTTGAAACTTTCAGGCTGTTCTTCGTGCGGGAGATGACCGCAGTTGGAAAGTATTTCAACCTCTGCCTGGGGCAGCTGCCGGTGAAACACTTCCGCCATTGTCGCCGGATGCCAGGCATCCTCCTGGCCCCAGATAATCAGCGCCGGGCTGTGAATATCTTTAAGATGTTGTTCGACAAACGTGGGATCCGAGTTGCGCTCGGTGCGCAGGTTGGTCGTCCAACTGCCAGGTCGGAGGAGCGGTCGCAGGTAGGCCTCAACGATTTCCGCGGTTACTTTCTGCGGATCGGCAAAAGCTTCGACTAGATTTTTGCGGATCAAGGGCGGGTTTAAAAACAGCCGCGCTGCTTCACCTACCAGTGGTAGGCGAACCAGGTTCCAAAGCCCTGGTAACGAATGATGCACGCCGCAAGTGGATGACAGGATCAACGCGCCGGTGCGTTCCGGATGGCGGATAGCAAAATCCAGAACAGGGAGACCGCCGGCAGAACTAGCCACAAAAACTACCTGCTGGGCATGCAAGCCATCCAGCACCCGGCTAATCAAGCGTGAATTCCCCGCCACAGAATAATCGTGATGGCTGGGCGCTGCCGAGTAACCGTTGCCAGGAAGGTCAATCGCCACCACCTGGTATCCTGCCTCAGCAAAGGGCTTGACCTGATAGCGCCAGGTAAAGGCCCAGGACTGGCTGCCATGCACACAGAAAACGAGGGTGCCTTTTCCCTCCGAAACGAAATGGATTGAAATACCTTCCACTTCAAGGGTATGACAGGATCCCAGGTTGGGGTGGGAATTTTGGCAGGGAGCAGTGTGCATGGCAGTATCACAATACCTTTGGAAATAAACAACCCGTTTTCTGCGCATACTGCCGGTATTCCATTGAAAACCGGTCTGCTAAGAATTTTTCCTCGAGGCGCAATCGGTATAGAAGCCCCGGAAGAAGCAAAAGCAAGACAGAGGTTACTCCGACCACGCTGGAATAACCGATTGCAATACCAAGCGTCATCAACAAGTAGCCACTGTAAGCCGGATGTCGCACATAGTGGTAAGGTCCTGTTTTCACCAGGATATGATTGACTTTAATCTGAACATGACCGGAATACTGGTCACGCGCGACTCGACGAGCCCAAATGAACAGCCCCAACCCCAGGCCAAACAGCAGGAGCCCCAAACCTTCGAGGGCAACCCCGTGGGGGACCGAAACCGGCAGATAGGAGAATTCGAGCGGTGAGCCAAAGAACACGAGCAGGAAACCAGGTAGAATCAGCCAGAAAGAAAAGTCTCCCTTTTCTTCTTGAGAAACCTCTCCACTGCCCGACAGCCAATAGGGTTGCTTCGTGCGCGCATAGTAGAGGATTGGCCCAACCAAAAATGCGATCCCGGTAACGAACAGGATCCACCCGGTGCGATTGTTCGCCAATGTTGCAACGCCTAGGCAGGCTAATACCAACGACAGAAAAGGTACAGCGATTGCCAGGAAGAGCACCATGCTTCTACTCATGGAATCTTCACTTTGTGGTAGTTACCGGTTTTATCATGAGTATCAAACGGTACTGCCCATACAGCACAGAAGGGATATCAACCGGTACCAGGGCATCCGGTATGTTCTGGATCATTTCGCGAAACCGGCGGTTGGGATCCGTGCCAATTTGGCGAATCAGCCAGCCCGCAAAGCGCCGAAAGCCCGAAAGCCGACTTCCTTCTGGCAAAAACTTATCGAAGATTGCTATACGCCCTCCCGGTTTTAAAACGCGCCAGGCCTCCTGCATCGCGATTGGGCCATCCGGGACCACGGATAGGATGAGATTGAGCAGCAACGCATCGAAACAGCCATCCGGCAGCGCCAGCACCTGACCATCCATCACGTTGAATCCAACCAGTTCCTGGCGTTTATGGCGTGCTTGCTGAAGCATCGCCGGGCTGAGATCCACGGCCGTGACGCAGACACCGGCAGGAAGATTGGGCAAATCAAGACCTGTCCCCACGCCAGGGACGAGCAGCTGCTCTCCCGTTTTCAATTTGAGCAGTTCAACCGCTTTCCGCCTCGGGGCGGCCGTCCAAAAGCGCATCAGGCTATCGTAGATCGGCGCATAGCGGCGGTATATCTTGAGATTGGTCGTATTCTTCATAATACCCCCTATGCTTTTGGAAGAAAACGGCCCGTTCGAGCCATATAACGCTCATACTCGGTTCCAAAGGTTTCCGTTAGAAGTCGTTCCTCTTCACCAACTCGCCAGGCGCTGGCAGTGGTCATGGCCAGCCAGAGAGCGCCAACAATCGCATTCGCCGAGAGCAGGAAAAACGCGACGCTAAAGCCAAACAAGGCAGTATACATGGGATGGCGCACCCAATGGTATGGACCAGCCGTCACCAGGCAGTGGTTTTCCTTCACCATAACGCCCACCGCCCAGTTCTGTCCTAACGCCTGGTGAACCCACATGAACAAGGCATCCATGCACAGTCCAAGTGCCAACCCTAACCAGCGCCAGCCTTCCGGCAGAGGAACAGCGGTTGCTTGAAGCGTCTCTGGCCAGGCAATTGCCAGCAGCAGAATGCCATTGGACAGAATCATCAGGCTGGTCATCAGGATGGGCGACCAACCTGGCTCCTTCCGGAGGATCGCTTTCCCACCCCGGCGGTTGGCCAGCAAGCCATACAGTAAACGGATGAGCAGCATTAGCCCATAAATGATAAACAGCAAATAAGACGAAAGTGTCTCGATGTGCATGGGATGCCTCGTTCCAAAACTCGCATCCAAGGAAACGTATTAGCCGGTTTTCCTTGGCAACTGGTAGCCCAATAAGCGCAAGGCATTCATAGCCACCAGTACGGTGCTGCCCTCATGCGCAACAACGGCCCAGCTTAACTGAACCAGGCCAAGTACGGATGTGATAATCAGCAAAGCAATCAC
>DLXG01000204.1 GCA_003448875.1 Anaerolineaceae bacterium | reverse complement strand
CTCGATCACCAGTGCATCGGCGCCCTGCACAACGTCAATCAGATTGGAGGGGTCGCCGACATCCCCGACAATTGCCAGACGGGTACCGGGGCGGAATTCGCCCAGCACCATGTCCGGCTGAATGATGCGCCCGTCTTCCAGACTGACCGAATTGCCTGCCACCAGTTCACGGCGCAGGGGGCCGTTGGGGATGCCCAGCGCTTCAGCCTTTTCGGGCAGGAAGGGGCGGCGGCCTTTTTCCTCGAAAAGATAGCCGAGGCTGTCGGCCCCGCGGTGAGAGACCGCAAATGCCTGAATGGTGAAATCCTCCGCCTCAAAAATCAGACCGGGCTGCACCGGGCGGAGGTGCAGCGGCATGGGCGGTTCGGCGCCGCGCAGCACCACGCCGTAGATCAGGTCATAAACCCGCTCTAAGGCGCTGCGGGTGCCGATGATTTCCAGTTCGTCAATCGACTCCCAGCGCATAAAGGTAGAAATCAACCCGGCCAGCCCAAGGATGTGATCTAAATGACCGTGGGTCAGCAGGATACGGGTGAGGTTCTTGAAGCCGATACCGGACTGCAAAATCTGGCGCTGGGTGCCTTCGCCGCAGTCCACCAAAAAGCGGTATTCGTCCTTTTTAACCACAAGGGCGGGCAGATTGCGGCGCACCGAAGGGGCCGAAGCAGAAGTGCCTAAGAAAATGATTTCAAACAAGGCCGGCGGTATTCCTCAGTTCATACAGGGATAAAGCCTGCACAGCCTTTTTCAAAGGCGGGCAGGCGGGCATGACCAATGCAGGATTTATTTTACCTTACCTCGCCGCTTCTGCAAGGATTTGGATCTGGTCGGGCGTGCGGGACGGGAAAGAGCGGTTGCCCAGCGGCTTGCATGAGCGGCAGGTGAGTGATTGGTTGGATTTAAGCGCGTGTTGGGCAGCCTTTATGAATCATGCGGGAGATTACCGCCGCGATGCCCCTGTAAAATGCGTTCAACCCCCACCCAGCCGATATATCGTGGAGGTGTGCTGCCAGGTGGGGCCTCTAATTGTTCAACCGCAAGGTAATCATCCTCACGGACTTTGCCCCATGCGTGAATGATCTTGCCATCCCCACACGACAGGCCCACGTGCCCCCAATTTTTGGTGACACCATGGATGGTGCCGGTCCAGTCATAAAAAACAAAAGCGCCGGGCGGTGGCACTCCCGCGCCTCTTAGCACGGCATATAATTCGGCCGATTCCGTTGCGGTACTGCCGCCGAAGATCTCTATGCCGTTGCTCTTTTCATAAGCATCTTCTACGAAGGCCAGGCAAAGAAAGCAATAATCGCTGGATTCCAGTTGCTGCTTTGCCCACCCTATGGCCTTTTGAACATATGGTTGATAATCCATACCTGGCTCCAATGGATGATCGAATGATAGCTGTGCAACGCGCAAGGAACCTGCTGTTCAAAGGTTTGCGTTTTCTGCTAGAGAGCGGTATATCGAATGTACGCATGTAGCAGATGGTGTTCTTCTGAAATTACACCCATCTTTTGGTGTATCTTGCATAGTTGAATTCATCAATCAATTTGAGAAGGGTTTTGCCTGTATTTTGTTCATCCATCGCCAGGTGAAGTGTTGTGGCAATCTGCTGGCAAATACTCGTAAATTTAAATACATTCCCACAGGATTGTATGCGTAATAGCAGTTATACGCCCGAGCAATTTTGTCATCCCATAAGGGAAAGTAGGCTGGAGCAAGAAGATGTAATGCTTTGGCAGTGGCTACGGGGCTCTTTGTGCCCGCTTTATTGCCATCCGAAATTTGGAGAGCTATCAGAAACTCTCGAAACAGTTGGCTGATATCCTCATCATCGTTCGAACTATAACTCAAAATATTTTTGGCGCGATATTTTTCGAGCAAAGGGAAATTCTTTTTTATACATTTCTCAAGCTGATCAAAGTCAAAAGAGCCATATCGGTAAGAAGCTTGATTCCAGGTAAATAATAACACGCCTAAACTATTCGCCATCTCGGCGGGTTTTCCCCAAAAATGGGCAACAAGAAATGTGGCGGTTTTATACATGGCGTCTCGTTTTTCTCGACGTTGAAATTCCTGGTAACCTTGTCGTAATTCGTTAAGTGTTGGGGTTTTCATTGCAGAAGTGTCCTTGTTATTCTGTAACCAATTGCCCAATGGTTTGGGCTCACCGGCGTAGCCCAACGCAGGGGAGCGGCATGGGGTGCAAGCGCGGGTGGGATATCAAAGGATACCCCACGCCGAGAGCTTTTCTTGCCAAGCAGCAACTGCATCTTTTGCAACAGCTAGACCGTCCAAGATGACTGTGCCATGCTTGATCTTGACGGATAATAACCATCCCTTACCCATCGCACTATCAATGCCAGAAATTTGCTTAATATCCGGTACGTAGCCACTTCTCGGTGGTTTTGTGAGCTTGACGTGCTTGTCAAGATTCGCCAAGTCGGCGAGTAGTGCCAATCTCGGATCGTTTGTAATGGCAGCCTCGATATCAGATACGTTTAAACCTAGCGAAGGCGCTACATCCTCCAGTGCATCCTTCAAGTGATAGGTGTAAATGAAGAATGAAAACAACTGCTGTGCCCACCCATAGATCGACTCTGCGCTCATTATCTCTGTTCTTGGAGATGACACAGAATGGAGATTCTTCTGAATTTGGCTCCA
>DLXG01000031.1 GCA_003448875.1 Anaerolineaceae bacterium | reverse complement strand
CTCAAATTTTTGCTTCGCCATGTGATTTTATCTCTCCTCGCAAAAAGTCCTGATAGGATTTAGTGAATGATATTAGATGATTATTTTTTGTTTAACCGATTCGGGCACGGGGGCGTAGTGGTCAAATTCCATAGAATAGACACCCCTGCCCTGTGTAGCCGAGCGCAGCTCGGTTGTGTACCCAAACATCTCCGCCAGCGGCACCAGCGCACGAATAGCCTGAGCGTTGCCCGGGCGAATATCCATACCCTGGATTTCTGCCCGACGGGAATTCAATTGAGCCAACACATCACCCAAATATTCTTCCGGTAAAACAACCTCCACTTTCATGATCGGCTCCAAAAGAACCGGCGCTCCGCGCTGCATACCTTCCTTGAAGGCAAATATTGCAGCCATTTTGAAGGCCATTTCACTGGAGTCAACCTCATGATATGAACCATCCGTCAGAGTTACCTGGATATCCGTCACCGGATAGCCTGCCAGGACCCCCGATTCGGCTGCCTCTAAAATCCCTTTTTCCACTGCCGGGATATATTCTTTGGGGATTACCCCTCCCACAATCCGGTCCACAAAACGGATACCATTGCCCCGTTCGAGGGGTTCAAGCGTCAGCACCACGTGCCCGTACTGACCGCGGCCACCGGTTTGCTTGACATATTTGTAGTTCACGCCCACAACCGGACGGGTTATCGTTTCCCGGTAAGAAACACGCGGACGGCCAACATTGGCCTGCACACGGAATTCGCGCATCATGCGGTCAACGATAATATCCAGATGCAGTTCGCCCATCCCAGCGATGATGGTCTGGCCGGTATTCTCATCCGTACGAACCTTAAAGGTGGGGTCTTCTTCCGCCAGACGGCGCAGTGCTTCTGCCATGCGATCCTGATCCGCGGTGGTCTTCGGCTCCACAGCCACAAAAATGACCGGTTCGGGAAAAGTGATACTTTCCAGCAGGATTGGATTTTTGGGATCACACAGGGTATCACCCGTGAAAGTATCCTTGAAACCCAGCACAGCGCCAATATCACCGGCATATACTTCGGTAATATCCTCGCGCCGGTCGGCGTACATGCGCACCATGCGCCCGATCCGTTCTTTGCGGTTTTTAGAAGAATTGAGCACGGTTTCGCCCTGGGTCACCTTCCCGGAATAAACCCGGAAGTAAGCCAGCCGGCCCACGTAGGGGTCAGAAACGATTTTGAAAACCAGCGCGCTCATTGGCGCGTCATCATCTGCCGGACGCTCAATCACCCGGTCATGATTGTCCGGGTCAACCCCTTTTACGGGTGGTATGTCCAGCGGCGAAGGCAGATAGTCAATGATCGCATCCAAAACCGGCTGAACACCTTTATTGCGCAGGGAAGAACCGCAAAAAACAGGTGTCGCTTTGTTGGCGATGACCGCTCTGCGCAGCACCTGTTTCAGTTCTTCCACTGAAATTTCTTCGCCCTCGAGGAACTTGATGATTAATTCGTCCTCGAATTCGGCGATCTTCTCAACCATGATGGCACGCATTTCCTGCGCCTGCTTCAGCAGGTGATCCGGGATTTTGCCGTACTTGGGTTCACGGCCCAACTCATCTTCCCACGTAATCGCCTGCATGGTCAGCAGGTCCACTACTCCCTCAAAGGCCGATTCTTCACCAATGGGGATCTGCATCGCAATCGGGTTCGCCCCCAATCGTTGACGAATTGATTCAATCGTGCGCTCAAAAGAGGCGCCCACCCGATCCATTTTATTGACAAAGCAAATGCGCGGAACATGATATCGGTCCGCCTGACGCCAGACGGTTTCACTTTGCGGCTCAACTCCCTGAACCGCATCAAAGATCACAATGCCCCCATCCAGAACCCGCAGAGAACGCTGTACTTCAGCCGTAAAATCAATGTGACCGGGAGTATCAATCACATTAATCTGGTAGCCCTTCCACTCTGCGGTAACTGCCGCCGAAACAATCGTAATGCCGCGTTCCCGTTCCTGAGCCATCCAGTCGGTTACAGTTGTGCCTTCATCCACCGAGCCAATCCGATAGGTTTTGCCGGTGTAGAACAGGATCCGCTCTGTCGTGGTGGTTTTACCAGCATCAATATGAGCGATGATCCCGATATTGCGGCACTTCTCTAACGGAAAATTACGCGGCATGACGTTCTTCCTGCACTAAATCCTGCCAACAAATCACCAGTTATACCCGATAATGGGAAAAAGCCCGGTTGGCCTCTGCCATTTTGTGGGTTTCCTCGCGCTTGCGCACGGCATTACCCTGATTATTGGCAGCATCAATCAGCTCAGCGGCAATTTTTTCGGCAAAAGATTTACCGCTGCGAGCCCGGGCAGCATCGGCGATCCAACGCATCGCCAGTGCCAGCCGGCGTTCACCGGGTACTTCCATCGGCACCTGATAGGTAGCACCACCCACCCGACGGGGGCGCACTTCCATAATTGGGCCGACATTCTTAAGCGCCAACTCAAAGACTTCCAACGGATTGCGCCCGGTCTTTTCTTTGACCATTTCCAACGCATCATACACAATGGTCACAGCCAGGCTCTTCTTCCCACGGCGCAGAATGTGGTGAATAAACTTCTGCACATCTACGCTGTTATAGCGCACATCTGGTTCAATTTCTCGTTTTTCTGGTTTCGTACGACGCATGAAACTTTCTCCATCCTCAGGTCAGGCTTATTTCTTGGCTTTCTTGGCACCGTATTTGGAACGGCCCTGAGCGCGCTTGGCAACTCCGGTTGCATCCAGCGTACCGCGCACGATGTGATAGCGCACACCGGGCAAGTCTTTCACACGACCACCGCGCACCAGCACAACCGAGTGCTCCTGCAACTGGTGACCTTCACCCGGAATATAGGCAGTCACCTCAATCATATTGGTCAGGCGAACACGGGCAATCTTACGCAACGCCGAGTTCGGCTTCTTGGGGGTCATGGTACGCACAGAGGTGCACACACCGCGTTTTTGCGGGGCGCCCTTTTCCTGACGGGTGCGGCGCTGCTTCATCGAGTTATAGGTATATTGCAGCGCAGGAGCCTTGCTCTTGACCTTTTTGGTTTGACGACCTTTGCGGATCAGTTGATTAATTGTTGGCACGTTCTTTTGCCTCCAGAAGATTAGTCCTGCGGCGATTGCTCGCCTTGATTGAATGTGGTTTTTTTTCAACAACGGAGGCGATCACATCAAGAGATCGCCTCACTGATTCCCGTTCGTCCGTTAGAACTGCGTTTTCGGACAGTAAAGGCACGGAGATGGATTATATCACGGGGGTTATTCTCCGTCAACCTTTCACATCAGTTTGTTAGT
>DLXG01000296.1 GCA_003448875.1 Anaerolineaceae bacterium | reverse complement strand
TGGCAAACAACCTTGCCAACGCCAACACCACCGGCTTCAAAGCCAGCCGGGTGCTGTTCCACGATCAATTTTCGCAATTGATGAACCCCGGCGCCAGCCCAAGTTCTACGCTGGGCGGTACAAACCCGATTCAAATTGGCCTGGGCTTGCAACTGGGTTTCATCTCTCCCATCTTTACACAGGGCATGCTGCAATCCACCGGCCGCAATATGGATCTGGCCCTGCAAGGGGACGGTTTCTTCATCTATGGACGCGGAACACAGCGCAATTACTCGCGCGAAGGTTCAATCGCCATGGATTCGGAAGGGTATCTGGTCAATTCCTCAACCGGTTTACGTTTGCAGGGCTGGCAGGCTGATGCAACCGGTAACCTCGACTTCAACATCCCGATCGGTGATATCCGCCTGAATGCCAACCGCACCCTGGCGCGGATGACCAATACGGTCAACTACGGCGGCAACCTGAGTGCCGATACCGCTATCGGCGGGTCGGTAACCACCACCATGGGGGTGTACGATTCGCTGGGGGTGCTGCACACCGCTTCGGTGCAGTTTACGCGCACGGCGGCCAATACCTGGACATGGCAGGTAACTGCTCCAACTGGGGCGGCCGGGCAGGGTACGCTGGTTTTTGATGGTGACGGCCATTACGTCAGCAATACGGTTGGCACAGCGGTTTCCATTCCCGCCAGTCCGGGTGCTAACCCGATCACCAATCTGAATCTCAACCTGTCGGCGACGACCATGCTTTCCGGTTCCAGCAGCATTACCGTTCAGAGTCAGGATGGTTTGCCGACCGGTACGGTTTCGGATGTATACATCTCGCCGAACGATGGGGCGATCATTCTGGTCTATTCCAACGGCATGCGTGAAAAGGTAGCCCAGATCGCATTAGCGCGCTTCAACAACCCGGCCGGTTTGATTCACGTGGGGCACACCAGTTTCCAGCAAGGGCTCAACTCCGGCGAACCGGAAATTGGCCTGCCCGGCACCGGCGGGCGCGGTCTGGTAGCCGCTGGATATCTGGAAGCCTCCAACGTGGATATGGCGCAGGAATTCACCAACATGATTCTGGCACAGCGCGGTTTTCAGGCTTCCTCGCGGGTGATCACCACTTCGGACGAGATCTTGCAGGAACTGGTCAACCTCAAACGCTGATCGGTGAACTTTTGGGCTGGCGCAGTCATGCCGCTGGCTGCGCCAGCCAGATTTTTATGAGGATTGGGCTTCCATGAACATTCAAGGCCCGCTGCCCCTAAATCAGACCCCCAATACCGCTCAGCCTGAGGGCGGACTGCGGCTGTTCCAGCGCGTCACGGCAGAAATTTTGCAGATTAACGGCACGCAGGCGGTCATCTCGATTGATGGCCACCCGATTGTGGCGCGTTTAGTCTCCCAGCAGGAAGCCGCTCAACTGGCAGGGAAGAGGGTGGCCCAATTCATCGTGACTGCCATGGATCAGGAAACGGTCACGCTGAAGATCTTCAACCCGCCCCAGGCCGCAACGGCAGGCAGCGGAACGGGCCTGCCGGTACAGGAGATGGCGGTGCGGATCTTGCAGGAATTCGGCCTGCCGGTGCGTCCGGAATTGTTGCTGCTGGCAAGAGCGGCGCTGGCTCAGCACCTTGAAATCAGCCCGGAGAACCTGCAAAAGATGCTGGCTGCGCTGGGGAGCGGCAATTGGGGGCAGGCCGAAGCAGAAATGGCCGCTGCCATGCTGGCGGCCGGCCTGCCGCTGAATGAAGAAACGCTGGCGGTTGCCCTGCGCGCCCGTTCGGTTTACTCGCAGGGCGTGCTGAATTTATTAACCACCCTGCAGACCGCCCAATCCAATCCATCTCTGACGGCTGATCAGGTGCGTTTGTTACAGACCATCCAAAATCTGTTTCAACACCTTCTATTGCCGGCTGGGGCGGATGTTCAAACCCTTGCCAGCCGAATCCGCGAGGCGGTGCGGTTTGGAGGGAGAACCCTCGAAAACTTCTTGCTTACAGCAGATGGAACGGTTGAAGGTGGTCAACCCAACTGGGTGGAAGCCGTGCGACTGCTTTCGAACTTGCGCCAGAATGGGCTGGGAGAAGTAGCTGATCAGGTTCAGCGTTTTCTGGATCAGGCACGCATGAGCGGACTGCTCAATTTGCCGCCGCAGCCCGTTCCCGGTGAGGGAATGTGGGCTGAAGCCAGAATGGCGCTGGCAGTACCTGCTGCTACCGCAGAGAGACCGATGATGCCGGTACGCCTGCGCCTTGCTCGCCGTGAGAAAGGTGGAGCAGCCAGAATTGATCCATTCCACACCACCTTGAATATTCAGGTGGAGGTGCAGCCGGATTCGGTCTTTCAGGTTGTGCTTTCGGTGGTTGGCAGGCAAATGCGCGTGATTGTGACGGCGCCGGATACCCTCTGGTTGAGCGATACCCGCAGCGAGATGCCTGCACTGGAAGATGCCTTACGCAAACTCGGGTATAACCTGCAAAGCAGCCGGGTAGAAGTGGGACGGGTGGATTTTCTGCCAGCGGCGTTGAACCCGCAGCCAGCCCGTCCATCGCTGGCATTGATTGATGTGGAGGTTTGAACGGTGAATCGGCGGGTGCGCTTTTACAGCGGTGAAAAAAAGGCGGCAGCCCGCCGCCTCACAGCGGCGGCTCTGGCGTATGACCCGCAGATCGATCAGGCTCCGCGCGTGGTTGCCAGCGGCAGGGGGAAAATTGCCGAACAGATTCTGGCGCTGGCGCAACAGTACCAGGTGCCGGTTTATGAGGACGCCGAACTGAGCGCTGCGCTGGCGATGCTTAATCTGGATGAAGAGATACCACCGGAACTATATCTGGTTGTGGCGGAAGTGCTTGCTTACATCTACCGGGTTGTGCAAAAAAAGCATCTCTAATGGCTGAAAAACTGTAACGTTTTTTGGCCGCTTTCGTCTTATACTTCAGGTTATGACCAAAGCCGCGCCGCACACCATCAGCGACGACGACCTGCTTAAACGAGCTTCCTCTGGAGACAAGGACGCCTATGGCATGTTGTACGAACGCTATCTGGTGCCTGTTTACCGGTACTGTTATTTTCGCGTGGGCAGTGAACTGGATGCGGAGGACTTAACCGAGATGGTCTTTCTCAAAGCATGGGAGAGTTTACCCGTCAGGCAGGTGCAGTCTTTTCGAGCATGGCTATATCGGATTGCTCACAATCAAGTGGTAGATTACCTGCGCACCCGTAAGAACATCACCTCGCTGGAGCCTTTGGATCCACCGGCTGATGGGCAAAATCACCCCGAGCAAGTGTTATTGAATCGTGAAGATGGGCGGGCACTGGCTCAAGCCATTGCCCGGCTGGACGAACAGGATCAAGAGGTGCTGGTGTGCCGGTTTGTCAGCCAGCTCAGCCATGCAGAAACAGCCGCAGTGCTGGGATTGAACGAAAGCCATGTGCGGGTCTTACAATTTCGGGCTTTGAAGAAGTTGCAGGACATGCTGGGAAGAGGAGGGAAAAAAGATGATGGATGACTGTTTGGATGATATTTTGAACGAGTGTCTGGAAGCGCTGGAAAGCGGGCAGATGACCCTGAACGAGTGCCTTCAGAAATATCCGCAATACCGCCAGCCGCTGGAGGAAATGTTGGGGCTGGCGATGGAAGTGCGCTCGGCAGCGATGGTCGAACCGCGTGCTGCGTTTCGCCGCTCGGCGCGGGCACGGCTGACGGCGCGTTTAACTGACCTGCCGGTTGTAACGAATCGCAATCCGCTTCGTCTTCTTAAGCAAATTTCCGCTCAACCAATCCAATGGTCAAGGAGAATGGTGATGAACTGGATTGCAATTCTGGTCTTGCTGGCAAGTTTGTTTGGGGGCGGGGCTGCCGTTCAGGCCTCTGCTCAGGCCTTACCCGATAGTCCCCTCTATCCGTTGAAAACCGGCATTGAATCACTGCGTCTGGCGGTGAGCAGCGAACCGACCCAGGCTCAGCTGGCGCTGGAATTTGCCAACCGCCGTTTGGAAGAAGCCGGACAGTTAATCGAAAAACAAGCCTATGAGTATCTCCCCGAAGTGGTAGCCGGTTACTGGCAGTTGACCCGTCAGGCATTGGAAAAGGCAGCCGTATCGGGCAATTTTGCTGAGTTTTCAGGCGCTGAACCTGCTGAACAGATCGCCTTGCAGGTAGATACCATGACATCCCTGCTGGATCAGCTGCCCCCGGATCAATTGAGTTTGCTGGAAGAGAGCCAGCCGGGGGAAACCCCTGAACCGTTGCCGGGCGAAGGAGAAGAACCCCCGGCCGGCGAACCACCGCTGTCCGCCTGTACCAACCAGACTCACCCGGTGGGTGTCAAACTGGCTGCAACCTATGCAGTTCCTTACGAAGATGTGATGGGCTGGTTCTGTCAGGGCTTTGGCTTTGGTGAGATTATGCTGGCTCTGCAAGCCAGCCAGCACAGCGAATTGAGCGCCGAAGAGATTTTATTGCTCAAAGTGGAACTTGGCGGCTGGGGAGAGGTCTGGCGGCATTTAGCCATGCTGGAGCAGCCCTTACCCACGCCTGTACCGCCGGTCGAAGAAACCCCCACGGCAACGCTTGAAGGAACACCAACAGAAGCGGCAGAAACCCAAACCCCCGAAGTAACCGCTACACCCCAGCCGGAAAAGGTCAATAACGGTAACTACTGTACCGATCTTACTCAACAGCATCCGGTTGGTGCAAGATTAGCAATGGAATACGGCGTTCCCTACGAACAGGTGATGGGGTGGTTCTGCCGCGGTTATGGAATGGGCGAGATCATGCTGGTGTTGCAAGCCAGCCAGAAATCCGGCCTGACCCCTGACCAGTTCTTTGCCATGAAACAAGAACAAGGCGGCTGGGGCAAGGTATGGCAGGAAATGGGCTGGATTGGCAAGGCGCGCAAGACTCAGCCGGGTGAGGGTGAAGAGCCGGTTCAAACGCCGGAGACCACTCCAAGTCCCGAAACAATAACCAAACCCGGTGCTCAGCCGCCCGCCGGCGGTGGAAAACCGGCTGATGAGAATCCGGGTAAGAAAGTTACACCACCCGGCCAGAACAAACCTCCCAAAGACAAACAACCGCCGGTGAATCCGGGCAAGGGGAAGCCCTGATTTGAAGGCGTAGAATTCAGCAGACCGGCAGGTAGAATTGCCTGCCGGTCTTAATTTATAACAATGGAGGTGTCTTTAAGTGCCAATCGGTGCGCTGCTGGTAAAGGTAAGCAACCGAGAAAAGCAGGTCTTCCTGAAAATGTGCGGCCATCAGCTGCATACCCACCGGCAGGCCCTGTTGATCGAATCCAACCGGAAAGGCCAGACCCGGCACCCCGGCCAGATTGGTCGGTAAGGTGAACACATCTTCCAGATACATCGCCAGCGGATCATCGCGGTGTTCGCCGATGCGGAAGGCGGTGGTAGGTGCAACCGGGGCGGCGATCACATCAACCTGTTGAAAAGCCCGATCGAAATCCTGCCGGATGAGCGTGCGAACTTTTTGAGCCTGCCCGTAATAGGCATCGTAATAACCGGCTGAAAGGGCGTACGTACCCAGCATGATGCGCCGTTTGACTTCTGCTCCAAAACCCTCTGAACGGGTGCGGCTGAAGATCTCAGCGAGGGTTTCAGCCCGGGCACGGTGACCAAAACGCACGCCGTCATAACGCGCCAGATTGGCGGAAGCCTCGGCCGGTGCAATCAGGTAATAGACCGGCAGGGCGTATTCGGTGTGCGGCAGGCTGATTTCGTGGACGCTGGCCCCCCATTCGGCCAGTGTGTGAATGGCGGCGCGTACCTTTTCTTCCACTTCAAGCTGCATACCGGGCAAAAAGTACTCTTTGGGGACGCCGATGCGCAGGCCTTTCAGTCTCTCCGGTGAGGGAACAGTCCAGCCGGTCAGAGGATATTCAACGGTGGTTGCGTCCAGCGGATCAAAGCCGGCCATTTGCCAGAATAGAATGGCGGTGTCTTCGGCGGTGCGTGCCAGTACCCCGGCGGTATCCAGCGATGAGCCGTACGCCACCAGTCCGTAGCGCGAAACCCGCCCGTAGGTGGGTTTGATGCCGGTTACACCACAAAAAGCGGCCGGTTGACGGACACTGCCGCCCGTATCGGTGCCCAGTGCGGCGGGAACCATGCGGGCCGCCACAGCAGCAGCCGACCCGCCGCTGGAGCCGCCCGGCACACGCTCCCTGTCCCACGGGTTGAAGGTGACGCCGTAGGCCGAGTTTTCGGTGGATGAACCCATGGCAAACTCATCGGTGTTGGTTTTACCCACGATGACCACCCCCGCATCCAGCAGGCGCTGCACAGCCGTAGCCGTAAAGGGCGGGATGAAGTTTTCCAGAATGCGCGAACCGCAAGTGCAGCGCAGCCCGGCGACGGTCAGAACATCTTTGACGGCAATCGGCAGGCCGAGCAAGGCGGGCAACGGTTCATCCGGATGCTGGCGGGCTGCCTGACGGCGTTGATCGGCTCTGCGGGCCTCTTGCAGGGCTTTTTCACCCGTGAGGGTGATAAAGGCGTGAATTTTCCCTTCAAGATGCTCAATTTGCTCTAAACAGGCGCGGGTCAATTCCTCGCTGGAAAGAGAACCGCTTTGCAGGGCATTCAGCGCTTGACGGACCGTGAGATGCTGCAGCGTTGCCATCGGAAATTACTCCAACACCGGCGGCACGCGGAAGTATCCATCATGGGGATGGGGAGCGTTTGCCAGAATCTGCGC
>DLXG01000293.1 GCA_003448875.1 Anaerolineaceae bacterium | reverse complement strand
CACTTCCCCTTTGGGGCCGCGTCCAAATTTTGGCGGGTCAAGAATCAGGCCGTCGTACTTAACGCCGCGGCGAACCTCCCGCTGGACAAACTTGACCGCATCGTCCAAAATCCAGCGGATGGGAGCTGAATCTAAGCCGGAAAGGGTTTGATTCTCGCGCGCCCAATGGATCACTTTGCGCGAGGCATCTACATGGGTCACCTGTGCCCCTGCTTGCGCCGCAGCCAGACTTGCCAGACCGGTATAACCGAATAGATTTAATACCTTAAGCGGTTTCCCAGCGGCTGAAACCTGCTCAGCGATCCAATCCCACTGGCAGGCCTGCTCGGGAAAAATGCCAACATGCCGGGAAGCGGAAGTCTGAACATAAAATGAGAGTTGTTTGTACCGCATGACCCATCGTTCAGGGATGGGTTGATTGTGCTGCCAGTGGCCGCCGTTTTCTTCGGGTGCGGGTATAAAACGGGCATGGGCATTTCGCCATCGGCTTTCCGGCAGTGCGGGCGTCCAAACTGCTTCGGCTTCGGGACGAACCAGCAGGTACTGCCCGTAACGTTCCAGTTTCCAGCCACCGCCACTGTCCAGCAGTTCATAATCCTGCCAGCCGGGTGAAGACAGGATCAGGTAAGGGAATCGGGTTAAGTCTTTGGTGAACATAGGCGCTTTGTTTGCGAGTATATCAGATTTTAGGAAGGTGAATAAATTTCGATAGGCGGGCTGATCGTAGAAACCGAAGTCGGAACATCAGCAGTACAGGGACAACGCCGTTTTACCCTTATTCGACAGGAGCGGGATTGAGCGTTATAATCCTCAACGTTTTGCAGAAAGATACTTTCCCTCAAAGAGGTTTTCGCAATGCAGACCTTTGATTTTGACCAGATGATTGACCGGCGGGCTTCGGAAAGCATTAAGTGGCATGCGTTTGGAGAGGATGTGTTGCCAATGTGGGTGGCGGATATGGATTTTGCGTCACCGCCGGCTATCATTGAGGCATTGCATCAGCGTGTCTCTCACGGAGTCTTTGGATACCCTGCTGAATTAGAGGGCTTGAAGGAAGCTATTCTGGACTGGCTTGAACGGCGCTATGCCTGGAAGGTGAAAGCGGAAGATTTGATCTTTCTGCCGGGAGTGGTGGTAGGATTCAATCTGGTTGCACAGGCGCTATGTACTGATCAGAGGGGGGTGGTAATCCAGACCCCTGTTTATCCGCCGTTTTTGAATGTCGGAAAAAATGCCGGTGTGCCTTTGTTGACTTCTAAACTAGCCGTAGGTGATGCAAACCATTATGAGGTCGATTTTGACTCTTTTACGGCTTCCCTTGATCAAAATGCCGCTATGTTTCTGCTATGTAATCCGCATAACCCGGTTGGACGGGTTTTTAGCCGCAAGGAACTGGAGCAGATGGCCGAGCAGTGCTTGCGGCGGGATGTACTGATTTGCTCTGATGAAATTCATTGTGATCTGGTCTATGAAGGGCATCATCATGTGCCGCTGGCATCGCTGGACGCCGAAATTGCCAGCAAAACCATCACGCTGATGGCACCCAGCAAGACCTTCAACATACCCGGCTTAGAATTTTCCTTTGCGGTTGTACCGGACGCGCACCTGAGACAGAAAATCAATCAGGCGCGGCGCGGGCTGGTGGGAGGAGTGAATCTGATGGGAATGGTGGCAGCACGAGCCGCTTATCAGCAAGGTGAAGCGTGGTTAGAGCAACTTCTGGCTTATCTTAAAACGAACCGTGATTGGCTGTATCAGACCGTAAGGGAATACCTGCCAGAAGTTAAGATGCCTCTGCCGGAGGGTACCTATCTGGCCTGGCTGGATTTTCGCCAGACAGAGGTTGGTAACGATCCGTTTAGTTTTTTCCTCAAAGAAGCCAAGGTAGGACTGAACGATGGTCGTGCATTCGGGAACGGCGGCGAGGGGCATGTCCGTCTTAATTTTGGATGTCCGCGCAGTCTGCTGGAAGAAGGTATCCATCGCATGATTGCGGCTTTAGAGAGAAACCAGAGAGGATAATATGAATCAAACTACTCAAACCCCAACGAACAGCCGCGGGTGTGGTGGCTGCTTTTTGAGGGGGATGGGGGTGTTAACTCTTCTTGTACTGCTTCCAATCGTAGTATATGGTTTGCTGTTCGGGGTGGGGGCGTTGCTGATCACCTCGGATACAGAGAAGGATGCCGATATGATTGTCCTGTTGAGCGGCGGTGACCGCCAGCGCTGGCAGGAGGCTGTTAATCTGTATAAAGCCCGACCCTCCAGAATAATCTTAATTACCGAAACGGGGGATACGATCAACGAAATCGGTACGCGGTATAGTTTGCTGGTGCGCAATAACCTCTCGGCGATGGGAGTTCCGCTGGACAATATTCGTATCATTCCCAAAGTTTCGCGTTCGACGGTGGAAGAAGCCAGAAGTGTGCGGGAGTATATGGAATACTGGGGACACAAATCCTGCGTGGTTGTTACAGATCCCTACCATACCTTTCGCACTCGTTTGATCTTTCAGGACACTTTTCGTACAAGTCCGGTAAATGTGGAAATCCACGCCGTAAAGGGGCACTGGTACAAAGCAACCACGTGGATGTTCAGCCGGCAGGGTTGGGAAGTAACTTTGCTGGAATTAGCCAAAGTGGTTGGTTACGTTTTTGGCGCTGGAAGATAGTCTGAGAAACAACAGAGCCGCTTTGCGCGGCTCTGTATGACGATTGGTTATAGATATTTGGTTATTGCAGCGGGACAACTTGCGCGGCCTGGAGACCTTTGGGACCTTTTTCGATAGAAAACTCCACTTTCTGGCCTTCCTTCAACTGCTTGTAGCCCTGCATATCGATTGCGGAGAAATGTACGAAGACATCCTCCCCATTGTCACGGCCGATAAAGCCGTACCCCTTGGCGGGGTTGAACCACTTGACGGTCCCGGTGAAACGTTCTGACATGCTTTACTCCATACATTTTGAAGAATTTCAGGTCTGGCTCCACGAGCCGCTTGACCATGTATGACAAATGTATCATGTCTTAATTTTGGTGTCAAGTCAGAATGGTTTAGAATTTTTTTGAATGGTCTGCTCAAACCCATAGAATCTTCTACCCTTTCAGCCGTTTATTCCAGCGGTGGGTTTTAGTCCTCTGCTTTTGAATGATTGCTGGATTGCACAATTTTTAGGGGTAGAGGATAATAATCCATAGACAGACTGAATCTTATCGGATGTGATTGAGATGTTGAAACTGAAATTCCAAAGTCTGGGAAGGCAGGCGTTGCTGGCGGTGATGATTGTGTTGCCGCTCGTATTTCTAACTTACTTCCCAATTTCTCCGCGTCCGTTCAAGGAAATTGAAATCATTACACGGCTGTATCAGGCGGAAGTGTTGAACAACCATGAAAAGGCTATCACCCAATTGCGAATGCTTTTGGATTATTATCCCCAGCGAGTGGATTGGCTGGAACGACTGGCCTTCCATGAACTTGAGCAGGGGCAGTTGGAAGAGGCAGCAGCCGATTTTCAAAGGGCATGGCAGGCGGATGCCATATCGGATGAGGGTTTGTTCGCCCTGATTCAGACCCTTTTTGATTTGGGTGAGGTAACTCGTGCGGTAGAATTCGCGCTTATTCTGGGTGAGAAAGCGGAAAGCTCCCCGGAGTATTTTCCAAAACTGATGGAAATCTTCCAAAAGGCGGATCGCTGGGATCTGGCCAATCAAACAGCCCAGCGGTGGGTTATTGTTCAGCCTAAAAACACTCAGGCGGTCTGGAACGCGGCTCTGTTTAGGTCTTATCAAGATCCTGAGGAAGCGATCCGCCTGCTCACGCCATTAAGCGGCGGGCGCGGCAAAGAAGCCAGACAGGCAGCCAGCCTTTTAGAAGCGCTTGAAACCGCTCAGGAAAATCCAGACCCCGCCTACCAACGCGTGGTCATCGGTCAGCGTTTGGGAGAATTGGGATATTGGGATGTGGCTGAGCAGGCTTTTTCAGAAGCGGTCAGTTTAACCCCGAATTATGCCGAAGGCTGGGCGTTGCTGGCAGAAGCCCGTCAAAATTTAGGCAAAGACGGCTACCCGGATCTGCGGCGGGCCTTTGAACTCAATCCGGTTTCGGATATTGTCCAAACCGCAATGGCATTGTACTGGCGTCGTCAGGATCAACCGCTGGTGGCGTTAGGATACTTGCGCACGCTGGCAGAAAAACATCCAGACGAGGGGCGCTGGCAGGTAGAAATTGGGGCTGCACTTGCTCAAAGCGGAGACTTGATCGAAGCCTTACATGCGTATCGGCGGGCAGTTGAAATTGAACCCGAAAATGCCGAACTGTGGCGGGCGCTGGCAATTTTTTCTGCTCTGCATGGGTTTGATCCTCAATCTTACACCCTGCCGGCTGCCCAGCGGGCTTTGGATCTGGACGGAAACAACCCCGCCTCACTGGATACGGCTGGTTTTGTGTATTTGCAAATGGGTGAATGGAAGGAAGCGGAACAATTCTTGCAACAGGCTTTGAAGGTAGATGAATCGTATGCTCCCGCTCTACTTCATCTTGGTCAGGTCTATCTTGAAATGGGAAGAACCAGTCAGGCGTATCAGCCTCTTAGGAGAGCTGCCGAGTCACAGGACGCGGTGATTGCCCTGACTGCCCAACGATTATTGCAGCGCTACTTTCCGGATCAGACCATCCAACCGTAGGGGCAAACATCTACTATCCAGTAAAGAGAAACCCGATTCCAGCCGCAGGAGGTTTGTCTCATGTTCAGGGTAGTGCGCAGTGGATTTGTTGCTGTCTTGATCCTCATTTTCCTTAGCGGATGTAACCTGATCCATCAAATTGAAACATCGGCGCAGGCCGCCAAAGATGCGGGTAGTATCCTGTTTTATGATGATTTCTCGGATTCAGGCAGCGGCTGGCGGCAGTGGAGTTCACCGGAGGCAGTGATTCATTATCAAGATGGTGTGCTTGCCTTTCTGATCAATCAGGCAAATTACGACTACTGGTCACTGGCGGGAAAAAATTATACCGATGTCACCCTTGCCGTTGAGGCCGAGTTGATCAATGGCCCTACCGATAACGATTTTGGGCTGATCTGTCGCTTTCAAGATGAGTATAATTTCTATGCCTTCTTAATCAGCAGTGATGGTTATGGTGGAATTGTGAAGGTAAAAGATGGGTTATATCAAGTATTGAGCAGCCCAAACGGGCTGGAATTTGGTAAAATGATCACGCAAGGATATGCCCGCAACCAGCTGCGCGCCGATTGTGTGTGTTCCCGACTCACCCTGTTCGTTAACCAGCAAAAATTTGCCGAAGTGGAAGATCCAGATTTCAGCATGGGTGATGTTGGACTGCTGGCTGGTGCTTATCAAATGCCGGGTGTCGAAGTCCATTTTGACAATTTTTATGTGATCAAACCTTAAAGGTATGCGGATTTATTTCGATACAATTGGCTGCCGTTTGAACCAGAGCGAGATTGAACAACTGGCCCGCCAGTTTCGGGCTGCCGGTCATTCGATTGCAGAAACAGCCGGCGAGGCCGATGTGGTGGTCATCAACACCTGCACGGTTACCAGTGCGGCGGCATCTGATTCCAGACAGAAAATTCGACAGGCTGCCAGGGCAGGGGGTGCTTCGATAGCGGTAACCGGCTGCTGGGCAACCCTGGAGCCGGAGGCTGCCCGGCGTTTGCCCAATGTAATGTGGGTGATACCCAATGCTGAAAAGCATCGCTTAACCTCCACGGTATTGGGGGCAGCGGTTGAAGAATTTGAACTTGAACCGCTTGCCCGTCAGCCGTTACCCGGCATTCATCAGCGCACCCGCGCCTTTATCAAGGTGCAGGATGGCTGTGACAACTTTTGCACCTTTTG
>DLXG01000085.1:760-3806 GCA_003448875.1 Anaerolineaceae bacterium | reverse complement strand
AATCTGGCCATTGCTTTACGTTCATTGTGGAATACCCCAACGCTGCTGATTGATCTGGTGTTGATGGCCGGTCAGGTTGCCCTATTGTTGAATATGCCCCTCAAACGCACCTGGGCTGATCTGGCAGGAATTGACCCTCTGGAGATGGACACCGAGGCCCTGCATTCGATCATCGAGAGCCATAAAAGCGGCTTGAGTTTTATTGCTGCTCCAACCTTCCCCACCGAAGCGGAAATGCTCTCCGATGAAACCCTGAACGTTTCCCTGAAATTGCTTCGCCCCCATTACGATTACCTGATCGCCGATCTGCCGCATGATTTTAGCGAGGTTGCCCTGATTGCGCTGGACATGGCCGACATCATTTTACTGGTGCTGGCCCCCGAGCTTTCTTCTCTGCGGGCTGCCGCGGCAGCGCTGGATACCTATACCAAACTAAACTATCCCCCTGAAAAAATCAAGTTGGTACTGAATAATGTATTCCCCAAACACGGCCTGCCACGAGATCGCATCGAACAGGCGTTAAAAAAACCTGTTACACTCAGCCTCCCCTATTCACCGGATTTACTGGTACAATCCATTAACCTCGGCAAGCCGATTATCTATCACTCTCCGGACGAGCCCATCTCGATTCTGTTAGAGGACTTCGCCTTCTTCCTCAGCACAGAAGAGCACAAGAAAACCCGTCCGGAAAAGCCAACTCAAGCCTGGAAGCGGGTGTACGATCGCTTCATGGAAGCCCGCAAAGCCAGAGAAAAACAATCTCAACGATAACCCGAACAAGGAGATTTGCCATGACCCATGTATTCAAGAAACCAACCCGGGTTGCCATTGTCGGCGCCGGAAATGTCGGTGCAACGTTTGCGTATTCTCTCTTGCTGAGCGGATTGGCCAGCGAAATCGTGTTGATTGACGCCAACCACGCCAAGGCCGAAGGGGAAGCCATGGACTTGAATCACGCCATGCCCCTCGGACGGCCGGCGCGTATCTGGGCCGGCACCTACGAAGATACCGCCGGTGCGATTATCACAGTGATCACAGCCGGCTCGGCTCAACGGCCCGGTGAAACCCGCCTGGATCTGGTGCAGCGCAACACTGAAATTTTCAAGCAAATCATCCCCAAAATTGTGGAAAATAATCCGAACGGGATTTTGCTCATCGCTACCAATCCGGTGGACATCCTCACTTATGTTGCCTTCAAAATTTCCGGTTTCAGACGTAACCACGTCATCGGTTCGGGCACCGTTTTGGATACCGCCCGCTTCCGTTATTTGCTGTCGCAGCATTTTGATGTGGATCCGCGCAGTGTCCATGCCCACATCATCGGTGAACACGGTGACAGCGAAGTACCGGTCTGGTCGCTGGCCAACATCGCCGGAATGCGGCTGCCGCAGTATTGTGCAGTCAACGAACTGGGCTGCGCGGACGAGATTCTCAACTCAATCTTTGAGCAGACCCGCGATGCTGCCTACCACATCATCGAACGAAAGGGAGCCACCTATTATGGCATTGCCAGCGGTCTGGTGCGCATCTGCGAGGCGATCATCCGCGATCAGGGTACCGTCCTTTCCGTTTCCAGTTATATTGACGAACCCTATTACGGAATCGAGGATGTCTGCCTGAGCCTGCCTACCATTGTAGACCTGGACGGTGTCGAACGCATCATCCGTTTGGATTTGAGCGATGAAGAAGTGAGCGGCTTACAAAAATCCGCCGCTGTCTTGAAAAATATCATCTCTCAATTGAAGTTCTAACCCGAAACAACCACTCCAATCCAGACTTCAAAGGGTTGCAGGAATAGAACTTCACCTTGAAGTTGCCCTTCATTGCGGTGTGTTGAAAAAACACACCGCAAATTTTTTGCCCAATCCCCTAAAACAGTTTTGGAGCGGTGCGCTTTCATGTTCAAAGCCACCACGCAGGTCTGGCTCTCCGTCCACCGCAGGAAGGTAAAGACATCGCGGTTGTTCTCATCCAACGGCTGATACTCCCCTTCGATCAAGGCGGGCAGGTTTTTACGTAAGCGCAGTAACTGCCGGTAATAACTCAACATCGAGCCCGGCTCATCCCGCTGATCCTGAACGTTCACCCCTTCGGCATAATTGGGATGCACAGGCAGCCATGGTTTGACCTCCGCCGGGCAAAAACCGGCGTTGGGCTGGTTGGCCCATTGAACCGGTGTGCGGCACTTGTCCCGTCCGTACTGCAGGGCATACTGTTCGGCTTCCTGGGGTGAAGAGCCCAGCAGTTCAATTTCTAGCCGGTAAGCGTTGAAACTCAGCGGGTCGCGGAAATCCTCCAGTTTCAATCCGAGGTGATTGACCATGCCGATTTCTTCGCCGTTATACAGAAATGGAGTGCCTTTCAAGGTCAGCAACAGCGCCAAGTTAACCCGGGCAATCTGCTGGTCATGTTTTCCATCGCCAAACTGGCTCATCATCCGGCCTGCATCGTGATTATTGAGGGTATTACACGGCCAGGCAGATGCAGGCATTTGCGATAGCCTTTCCTTCTGATTTTTCCTCACCCAGCGCGGTGTCAGGCGGTCAGTTCGCATCAGGGGGAAGTTGAAATTCAAATGGAGTTCATCTTCCCCGTTGCCGTAAAACCGCACATCTTCCGTCTCGCCGATCAACACCTTATCCGGAAATTCATTGACTACTTTACGAAGATCGCGCATCAGGTCATGCACTTCGGGCATATCCACCTGATGCCGAAACATACGCAGCCAGCGGCGGTTTGCTTTGCGCTGCTCCGCCTTTGTCTTCGCCAATCGGGCATCGCGGTATATCGCATCCAGATGATCACCGGTCGCATGATCCGGCCAGCCCTCCCGCTCAAAGATCGTGCCAACCGCATCCAGGCGGAAACCATCCACACCCAGTTTCAGCCAGTAGCGCACCACATCGAACATGGCCTGTTTGACCTCTGGGTTTCTCCAATTCAGGTCAGGCTGTTGAACGAAGAAAAAGTGGTAATAATACTCACCGGTTTGCGGGTCAAACGTCCAGGCCGGGCCGCCGAAAGTAGAAAACCAGTCATTCGGCGG
>DLXG01000085.1:0-481 GCA_003448875.1 Anaerolineaceae bacterium | reverse complement strand
CCCCCCGGTTTGCGGGTCAACCGTCCAGGCCGGCCCGCCGAAAGAAGAAACCCAGTCATCCGGCGGGCCGCCGTTGCGCGGAGGCCTCCAGATGTACCAGTCCCTTCTTGGATTATCAAGGCTGGAACGGGATTCAAGAAACCAGGCGTGCTGATCGGATGTGTGGTTCAACACCAGATCAAGCACCAGCCGCATGTCTCTTCGATGCAACTCATCCATGAATTGCATGAATTGCTCCATTGTGCCATATTCGGGAGCAACTCCATAATAATCACTCACATCATAACCCCAATCCACCTGCGGGGAAGGGAAATGTGGAGAGAGCCAGACCGCATCTACTCCCAACCACTTTAAGTAGTCTACTTTTTCGATCATTCCAGCGAAATCGCCAATCCCGTCAGCATTTCCATCCGCAAAACTGCGCGGGTAAACTTGATAAAAAACTGCGGTCTGCCACCATTTCTTCTGGTTCATGGATACA
>DLXG01000084.1 GCA_003448875.1 Anaerolineaceae bacterium | reverse complement strand
CCGGCGGAGGGGCAGCGGTTTTTGGCAGGCTGGTTGACTCACGCAGTCTCTTCAGGAAGGTTTTACTATCCATTTCAGTGTCATCGCGATAGGTTTCGTTACCGAATATAATGATTTGAGGGATGTACGGTATACCCAGTTCCTCGGCTTGAGCAACAGGAATGCTGGAAGTTGTATCTGCAACAATTGTAACCATGACGAGTCCTTTCTGTTTTTCCCATGAATGAAAAAATAAAAATAGCATCACTGACTTGTGATGCTATTATACATTGTTACGTGCTTAAGATTAATCTTCAATAAGAGGCTGTTGCCAGTTCCCCCGGTAGGCGAACTGATCAACCGATTTTCGGGATCGTTCTTTGTTTTCTTTTTCCTGAACTTCAGCGGGTAAATCTTCTAACTTCCCCGGATAGCCCACAGCGATCATCACACGCGGGGTATAACCTTCCGGTATGTTGAACAACTTGCGCGCTTTTTCAGCATCAAATCCGGCCATAGGGCGGCAATGCAAACCCATTGCAGTGGCTTGCAATAAAATGTTCTGGTTGGCCATTCCTAAGTCATGCAATGCTTTTGTATTCTCTTTGCCATCCGGGCGAATGTCCTGACTGACAGCCAGCAGAAGCAACGGCGCACGGTTTGCCCATATCTGATTATCGGGATTAAGACAGGAGCGGGCTTTTTCCAGTTGTTCGGGGTCGGAAGGATCGAAAACAAGATATATCCATGGCTGCCGATTGCCGCTGGAAGGGGCTGACCGTGCGGCTTCGAGTAATAAATGAATTTGCTCCCAAGTCAACAGCCGATCGGGGTCATAAATTCTGGAAGAACGGCGGGAGCGAAGAAGAGGGTGAATTTCGGGATATGGAAATTCACTGATTGGAATTGTTTTTGATGTAGATTGATCATTCTTGATGGTCATTATATTTTTCCGTTGATGTATAAATTTTCTCTATTTATTTTAACCGGCAGGTTGTAAAATTGATAACAATTGTACGAGCCTTCGCAGAACCTTTGTAAAGGACTTATGGTTATGAATCCGAACAATTCTGAAAACAAAATCACCTCTCTTGCTTTTGTGATTTTTGGCGTAACCGGTGACTTAACCCGCCGAAAATTGTTGCCGGCTTTGTATGAGTTAATGAAAGCAGAAAAATTACCGGAAAAGCTGCATGTGGTTGGTTTTGCCCGCAGGGATTGGAATGACGAAATTCTCCGAGAAAAATTAAAAGCCGGAATTGAGGAATATGCCCGCAGCAAACCGATTGATCCTCAGATATTGGAAAAGTTGCTAAGCAGAACTCATTATGTGCAGTCAACTTTTGAGGATTTTCTGGGCTATCAGAAATTAGGTGAATTAATCAAAAGTAACCGCATCCAGAATGTTTTGTTATATCTGGCGACACCCCCTGAAGAATATCTGACTATTGTCGAGCAGCTGGGTAAGAGTGGTCTCAGTAAGCGAGAAAATGGTTGGACGAGAATTGTGATCGAGAAACCATACGGGCGAGACATTGAATCCGCAACGGTGCTTGAACAGGCTGTTCATCGGGTATTCTCTGAAAAACAGGTGTACCGCATTGACCATTATCTGGGCAAGGAAACCGTCCAGAACATTCTGGTTTTTCGGTTTGCCAATGCTATTTTTGAACCCTTATGGGATCGCCGTTATGTTGATCATGTGCAAATTACCGTATCGGAAACAGTGGGGGTGGGCACTCGTGCCGGTTATTATGATAATGCCGGCGTAATTCGGGACATGTTTCAAAATCACCTGTTGCAGTTGGTCACGCTGACTGCTATGGAAGCTCCGGTTGGCTTTAATGCAGACGCAGTCCGGGATGAAAAAGTCAAAGTGTTAAAGGCTTTACGCCCCCTAAAGGGAAAAGATGCAATCCTCAATACCTACCGTGCCCAGTATGTATCCGGAACGATTGATGGCAAGAGGGTACCGGGTTATAAAGATGAAGCCGGTGTACCACCTGATTCGGTTACAGAAACTTTACTGGTGGCGCGGTTGTACATTGATAATTGGCGTTGGGCGGGAGTTCCCTTTTATGTGCGTTCGGGAAAACGCCTGCCCACTCGCTTGACAGAAATTGTGATTCGTTTCCGGCAGGCTCCCTTATCGTTGTTTGACTGGCATAATCTGGCGGGTGATGCTCCCAACACCCTTGTGCTCAGCCTTCAACCTGATGAAGGAATTCGGCTTGAATTTGGAGCCAAAGCGCCGGGTCCTGTAAATCAAATTGCCCCGGTGAATATGGAATTTAATTATCAGGAAACTTTTGGCGTCGAACCGCCTGAAGCATATGAACGATTGCTGCTGGATTGTATACAAGGGGATGCTACCCTGTTCACCCGCTCTGATGAGGTGCTGAGCCAGTGGGCATTCACTTCAAATATCTTAGAGGCGTGGCAACAATATCCGGTCAGGAATTTACCGGTTTATGAAGCGGGTACATGGGGGCCGCCGGGCATCGATGATTTTATCCAGCAAGATGGCCGCCAGTGGCGTAACCCTCCCGGAGATTAGATCAAATTATCTTTCCGCAATTGGGACACTTGCGTTCGTTCGACTTAAGAATATAACCGCAGAAGCGGCAGGTTTTCGGTTGGAGGTTACCCAATGGCGCGCCGCAGGCAATACAGTGCGGTTCACCCATTGGATTTGGCGTGTTGCAAAATTCACACACCAATCGCCGAAACCGCTCAGATAGTTCCTGAGTGCTGTTAAGTGACTTAGCTGTTTGATCAATCACCTGCCAGATCTGATCAATCAATTGGATCGACTCGATATCCTGTACAAGATCGTCAATGCGGTGGAGTAAATTCAATGGATTGCGTAAAGCAAATAAGGCAGTTTTTCCTAAACTGGCGGCCACTCCCAACCAGTTTTGTTTCCCCATTTGAATGAGAATTCCATCCTCGTGAGATTGGATTGATACTGTAATAGCGGTTTGTCCTCCAGAGGCAGCGTTGGGACGAGTTCCGATTTGAACGATAATTTTCTCTCCGCTGCCGATTTGCTGAGCGCGGTAGTTGCCGCGGTTGAAGGCCGCAAATAAACTGCGGGAGACGTCCAATGGCGTAATCGCCCCGTGATAAACTCTTTGGAGTTGATCAGATCGGTTATAATCTGCAGATATACTCATGGGTTAGTCTTTCAAAGATCAGGTGAAAGAATGCGTTTAAATAAACCGAAATGGTTTTTACTGCTGCTTATTATAACGATTATTATCCCGTTCGGGTTGCTATGGGTTGAAGAAACTCCCGTTCAGGCTCAAATCCCCACGGTTGATATACCCACTGTGACCAGCACTCCCAGCGGGCCGATTGTTTCGGTCAGAGCGGGAAGTAATGAACCTTCTATCAATGTGCGCAGCGGACCGAACGCATTATATCCCCGTGTGGGGGTACTTTTGATCGGTCAAACAGCGGTCGCTAAGGGGCGTTCACCGGGGGGCGATTGGATTATGATTGAATATCCCGGTGCCCCCGGCAATGTTGGCTGGGTGTATAGTGCTTTTGTCAACATAACACCCGGCGAATTGCCAATTGTCGAGCCGCCGCCGACCCCAACAAGGGACATGACTGCCACGATTGATCCGACCCTGGCTGCTCAATTCATCGTCACGGTCGCCCCAACTCGTCTACCGACCTTCACTCCGCCACCGCCGCTGGTCATACCAACATTTCAGAACCCAACTGCGGCGGTTGTTCCCGGCGTGCCAATGGGATTGATCATCGTTGTCTTATTTACCATTGGAGTCTTATTGGGTATTTTTTCGTTTGTTCAGCGACGCTAATCAGCAAAAAACTGGTTGAGTTGTCGAAAACAGACTGAACTGATGCGATGACCAACCGGCGAGTGACAAAAGCGCACTGCGGCATTAGCGCTTTTCAAAAAATCCACCACCTCGTACGCCCGTTGGATCGAAACAATCTCGTCCTGGCTTCCATGTGCGATGAAGAATTGGATTTTCGACAATTCGTACGGCGGCTGATAATTTTCTGGTAAAAATGGCAGAAAGCCGGAGAGAATTGCGGCTTTACCTACCATTTCGGGGTATTGCAGGCAAAAAGCCAGTGAAAGAGCTGCCCCTTGGCTGAATCCCATTAGATCAATGGAACTTAATGGGAGGAAGTAATCCCGTCGAAAATGCTCAATCAGGTGTTTGATTGCCTGCACTGGTTCGAGAAATGCCTGTAATGTGGCTTCCCGTCCGGGCCTGTGACCGATCCAGCCATAACCGCCTTCCGGGGTTGAAATCCAGCCTCGTGGGGCAATAATCCAATAATCAGGAGGAATATCGCGCTGGAAGATCTGCATCGAATTTTCATCACCAGTCCAGCCGTGAAGCATCAACAATATCTTTGGGGAGGTTTTATGAGCAGGCGGACGAAGTCGGAGCACCCATTGCTGGTAAAGAATGGTTTCAGAGTCAGTTGTTTCGTTCACGTTTGACAATCCACTCCAGTAAAGTCAGGATAAGAACTATTAATACTACCGGCGTTAGTCCTGTGATAAAGCACAGGATTCCCATTGCAAGCGCACCGCTCCCATAAAAATAGAGTATCAGACCACCGCCGACCAAAAAAATTAGAAGTATGGCCCCGATGATGAGGCGAATAGTGGTTTGCCGGGCGTAACGGCGCAAATCGCGGGTCATTGTCCAGTGGTCAGTCTGCGAGATCTTCTTCCAGTAATTTACCGGGAGGCTGTGCATCACGGAAGCGGCGGAGGAGCTGATAGTACCATGCTACTGATTCGCGCAGACGCGGGAGGATTTCTGTCACGCTCCTTTCACCTGCTTCCAGCAACTCGTGAGGGTCAACCCGGTCTAGTGGAGCGATGTGATGAACTTCTGGGCGGATAATAACATCTGGTTTTTCTACCTGCAACCGTAATTCTGTAACCATTCGAGCAGTTATATCCATAGAATTGACAAAAATCCGTAAGGATTGGGCAATTCTGGAATGGGTTATTTGTTGAAGAATGGGTCGCGGAAGGGGCGGTTCAATCGGAACGCTTAATTCCGGCATTTCACGCCATTCTTCAGGTGTGGGGGAGAGGCAGACTGCAACCACAGGTAATTGAGGTGCCAGCCAACGGGCAACCGCAACCGGAACAGGGTCAAGAACACCGCCATCTACCAGTTCCAAATCCTGAATGAATACCGGCGGAAATACACCGGGTATAGCAACAGTGGCCAATACTGCTTGAATGACACTGCCTTTGTTGATGATGATTTCCTGTTTTGAGCGGATGTCTACTGCTGTTAACGCCAGAGGAATGGATAAATCCGAAAAGTCTTTATCCTCAAGATAGGTATTCAGGAAGTTGACTAAGCCGGCCAGTCCTAACAGGGAGGGCGGGTCGTTGGGTTTTCGGGCAAAAAACTCTTTATGATTGACCATTCCTAATTCGGAGATGATGTGGTCGAGTTTGACACCGGCGGCATAAACGGCCCCAACAATCCCACCAGCGCTGGTGCCGGCAATAGCACGGATCTTAAAACCTTCTTTTTCTAATTGCCTGATCACACCAATGTGGGCGATACCTTTTACCCCTCCGCCTCCTAAAGCCAGTGCAATATCAGTCATTATAGCCCTCCTCTATGAACATCTGCGTTAAACCTTGCCAAGTATAACAGAGAGAGCCTTATTTAGCGCGTGTATATCCGTTTCATCATTGTAAATTTGGAGAGAAAAACGAATCATATACCGATTCCGCCAATGTGTGACGGGAATTTCAATTTTGAACTCTTCATACAATCTTCTTTGGAGCATCAATGGATCAACCCCTTCTGGTAAAGGGACACTCCCCATTTGTACGTACCATTGCAAGTCATCAGGATAAAGGGGTGGTTCACCGGTAATTTGAACGATGACTTGACGCGTCACCGAGGCCAAGTGATGGCAAGCAATCCGTAATTGTTCCCAACCAAGTTGTCGTTGAAACTGAAT
>DLXG01000179.1 GCA_003448875.1 Anaerolineaceae bacterium | reverse complement strand
TATGCCTACCTGTGTGCCGGCGGCCTGCTGGATGCGGCTGCGCCGATCATCATTGACGGGGAATACCTCGGTTCGATCCTGTGCGGGCAGGTCATTCCCATGGACGATCAGGAGGCTTTTCGCGAACGGATCATTGAACGGAATATCCCGTTGGGGCTGACGTGCAACGAAATTGACCGGGCGGCCAGAGAAATTGTGCCGGTGCCGCGCGAGCGTTTTCACGCCGCGGTGGAGATGCTTTCCATCGTGGCCAATTACGTGATCGAGATGGGGGCGGCCAATCTGGCAAAGAGCAAGTTATTAAGGGAGGCGCAGGAGCGGGCCGCCTTGAAGGCTGCCCTGCAAGAAGCTCAACTGCGCGCCCTGAAGGCCCAAATCAACCCCCATTTTCTGTTCAATTCGCTCACGTTGCTGGGTTTTACGGCATTGGAAGAAGGCGCCCATCGCACCGAGGAGATCGCTTACAGCCTGAGCGATCTGCTTCGTTACAGCCTGCGCAACATTTCCACCACGGTTGAACTGGGCGAGGAAATCAAGATGATCGAACAGTACCTCGCCATTCAAAAAATTGGATTCGGTGACCGGCTGGAAAAGCGGATTGAGGTGGAGAGCGATTTGCTCCATTTTGAAGTGCCCTGCATGGTGCTGCAACCGCTGGTGGAAAACGCCGTGATCCACGGGGCCGAGCCGCTCACCCGCACGGTGACGGTGGTCATCCGCGCTTACCGGCAGGGCGGCTATGTGGTGCTGGAAGTTGCCGATGACGGGGTCGGCATGCCGATGGAGATTGTGGAGGCGATTAATTCGCTGCGCTTTGCCAAAAAGAACTCGCTTGGCTTGCAAAACGTCATTCAGCGGCTGATTGGGGAATACGGCCCGGAATTTTCGGTGCAGGTGGAGGCTTTCCCCGATCAGGGTACGACGATTCGATTGATGATCCCCGTCCACGTCAGCCTGCCGGAAGAGAGCGATGTGTTTGCCGACTGGCCGTTCATATCAGACGTGCTGAGCGAGGTGGCAACCGGCGATGAGACCATCAAGTCCAGCCGCATCAATGAGGCGGTGCATTCGGTGGCTGACATGAATCTGGTTGATCTGGTTGAGGTTGACCACAAAAGTTATGAGTCTCAGGAAATTCAATCAGAAGTGATTGGTTAAGAGAAGATGGCCGGCATACTTGTGGTAGATGATTTACCCGTTATCCGTTCCGGGATAATTCACATTCTCGAACAGAATTTGCCCCAGCGTGGGCCGTTTTATCAGGCGGCAGACGGGCAGGCAGCCGTAATGCAGGCGCGGGCGCACAAGCCGGATATTATTTTTCTGGATATCAAAATGCCCAACCAGAGCGGCTTGCAGGCCATGTCGCAAATCAAGGCAGAACTGCCGGATACGCGCATCGTTATTTTGACGGCCTACAACGAGTTTACCTACATTCAACGGGCGATTCAACAGGGCGCGCGCGATTATCTGCTCAAACCGGTGCGCCCGCAGCATCTGGTGGAAGTGGTCGAAAAGATTTATGCAGAAATTGTCAACGAGCGCCGCCAGATGAAAACGATTGATATGGTCAAAGATTCGCTCCAAAAGACGCTGCCGGTGGTGGAGGCGAACCTGATCGAAAATTTGATTCGCGGCACGCTGCCGGAATCGGAAACAGTGGAAGAAACTCTGGCTCTGCTGGGCAAACGCCTGAACCGCCCGGCGGTGATTCTGGCCAAGGTTGACCAGCTGGAAAATCTGCTTTCGGTGTATTCCTCGTCCGAGTTGCAAAAAATTTATCACCGCATGGTCGAAATTGTGCGCGCAACCATGCCTGAGCCGCAGCGCTCCCTGGTGGGATACAGTTACCCGGCCAGGATTGTTGCCATCGTTTCCTGCGATCAGGCTTTGCAATCGGTAGATCGCCTGTATGCGTTGAGCCAGCAGATACGCACTCGAATCGAGGAACAGATGCCCTTCACGGTCACGATCGGGCTGGGCAATGCCTATGCGGACTGGCATTCCATTCCACTGTCCTACGCTGAGGCGAGTCTGGCGCGCCGGACGCAAAGCCGAATCGCCAGCAACAAGTCATTGCACATTGACGATGTGGCCCGACTGCCGGTTGATAAGAAGGGCGGCACTTTTTACCGGGTTGAACGTGAGCAGGAGTTGATCGAGGCGATCCGCCTGCATAATTTGCAGCAAGCACTCGATTTGACCACCCAGATTGTCGAGTATTTCATCGAGCGGTTCAAGGACAGTGAAGATTTCATCAACGCTGTTAAGAATAACTGCTCGGAACTGGTCTCGCTGATCTCGTGGCGGTGGTCGGGATGGGCTGCGAAGAACGCCCGGTGCTGGATGTATTCCATCAGCAAATCGTTTCGTTGAAGGGGCTCAGTGAACTGGCCGATATCCGCGCCTGGACGATTAACTCGCTGATGGAATTGTTCCAGTTGGGCAGCCAGCAGACTCAGGTGCAGCGGGCGATTGACCGCGCGCTGGATTACATTCGGGAGCACTATTACCGCTCTGATCTGTCGTTAAACAGCGTAGCAGAGGCGGTCAACCTCAGCCCGTCCTACCTTGGGGCGCAATTCAAACGGCACACCGGCAGCACCTATATCAGTTTTCTGACCACCTTGCGGATTGAAGAAGCCAAGCGGCTGCTGCGCTCCACTGATTTGAGCATCAACTACATTGCCGAAAAGGTGGGCTACCCCAACGTGACCAATTTTTACCGGCATTTTCAGCGCCTGGCGGGCATGACCCCGGCGGCTTACCGCAAACGAGAAACCCGGCCGACCGGCAGGAAGACGGATGGAATGGCCGAGGCGGCGGGGTTGGGGAAGAAGGGTTGAGGGGGACTAATGCCTTTCTGGAAAATGATATTACCAATTACTCCTTGAACAATTGCATAGCCGGCAGGGGACGGGCATGGTAATCGAACAATGCCTGATTTTCCCAATTGTTCCCCGTCGAGGGGTCGGCCGGGTCCCAGCCGTTGCCCGGCACGGTGGTCCAGACGGCATCCCACCAGAAGAAGCCCAGCCCCCGCCCATTTGGTACGCCGCGAATCACTTCGATAACATCCGCCAGCATTTGCTTCTGCCCGGCGGGTGTGGGGGGGTACGCGTTTTCAAAGTCCGCTGAAACCACGTTTTCGGTATCATCCCCGTTTTCCAGCGTGAACGGGTAGGCCGTTTCAACCACGATCACATCTTTCTGGTAGCGCAGGGCTAGATCGTTGAGGTTGTGTTGCAGATCGGCCAGCGGGCCGTGCCAGTAAGGGTAATAGGAAACGCCGATCAGGTCGAACTCGACCCCCTGCGCCAGCACTCCATCGAACCACCAGCGGAACAAGTCGTTTTTACCGCCTTGTGAAAGATGCAGCATCACTCGCACATCAGGTGCGATATCTCGGACGGCGCGGATGCCTGCTTTTAATAAGGCAGCCAGCCCCTCGAAGCCGAATTCGGTGTGACCATCCGGCCATAACATGCCGTTTTCGATTTCGTTGCCGATTTGAACAATAGCAGGAAGAGTGCCCTGCTCCCGCAAGGCCGAACAAATTTCAAAGGTGTGGGCGTAAACGGCTTGTTTAAGCCCTTCAAAATCGAGCGCTTTCCATGCCGCAGGCTTGTATTGTTTCCCCGGGTCTGCCCAGCTGTCCGAGTAATGAAAATCAACCAGCAGTTTGATTTCGTGTTCCTTAAAACGCTTGGCCATTTCCAGAATTTGAGACTTGCCATGGTAGCCATCCGGGGAATTGACCCACACCCGCAGTCTGGCGTAATTCAGCCCGTGTTCGCGCAAGATTGTGAGGGCGTCCTTGGGTGTGCCGCTCTCATCGTAATAGATTCCACCCATGTCCTCGGATTTTTTCAGGCTGGAAATATCGGCTCCCCGAATGGGGAGAGGCTGACGGCTGGTAGGTGTTGGTAAATTGTCTGGCTGAATAGAATGATGATCCATAGAAATCCTTTTTCAGGCAGGTTTAACAAAGTAATGGCGTTCTAAAACTCCGTAAAGCGCGTCATCCGGTCACGGTACTTTTCGCGAAACTGCTGGTACAGGCGTTTGATTTCATTTTCATCGCCGGTGAAGGAACAGCGCAGACAGTAGTATTCATCTGCGTCTTTGTCATAAAGCATATCCATATCAATTTCGCGCATCAAGCAGCGCGGACAGCGGTAATTCAACTTGCCTTTGCGACCTTGAGCCATGTTCGTAGTTCCCCATTCGATTTAACGGATTTCTTGATACCGATGGTGTACATGGGTGAGAAAGAAAATCCCTCACGGTAATACCCGGAAGCAAGTCCATCAGCGCGCATGGTGAGCAGGGTGTCTACCTGCGGTATCAGTGCCTCTACCCGCTGGATGTCTTCCAGCTCGGCTTCGCGGCATTTGTAGGCATACTCGATGGCATCCACCCCAGCGGAGCTTACCAGCCTTAACCGAACTCCGCTCAAATCCTCTGGATATTCGGTTGTGCCGTAACAGCCGGTCAGGTATTCATCCACGGTAAACTCTGCCTGCGGGTCACTCGATTCGATGATGCGCCGGATGATTTCGATTTCGCCGCTTCCTTCGGTCAGGCGGAATATGGACTGGACCTTGATCACCACATCTTCAAATTCAATGGTCACCGGGTCAAGGGTGAGAATGCGGGTCTGACCTTCTTCGGAAAATCTGGCCAGGGTGCGGCAGGTGCACAGGTCTATCTGCTCGCTGCCATGACTGATTTTGCAGCTTTTCACCGCCCCCTCTCCGGCATAATGGGTAAAGTAACCGGCACGGTAGAGGGATTGAACAAGGTAAGGATAGGAAGCATCCTGATTGGCTTTTGTGCCGACTCCGCAGGGGCGCACCAGTTTGGCGGCGTAGGGGCGCAAATCCACCATTGCACCGCCCTGATTCATGTCCAGACAGAAACGCATCCACGGGTCGGCATACCAGAACATCTGACGCCGGGAGCCGTAGAGGATATCTTTCCACAGCGCGCATTCGGGTTGCGTGTAGGTGTGTTCCTGACGGTAGATATCGGCAAATTCGCTCATGGTCAGGTCTTGCAGTTCACCTTTGCGTTTCAGCTCGCCGTAGTAAGCCATGGCATCTTTGTAACTTTTCAGTAACAGGTTGTAATCGGATTCCCAGCGGCCGCTTTTGCTCATCCATCCCGGCCCCACAAACATCATGTTATAGGCATAGCCGTGGTTGTATTTATGCAGGGCACGGTACTGGTCAACCAGATTCTTGAAGTAGGGGATTTCACCGTTCTCGTAGACCATGCCGCGCAGGATATTCTGCGGGTGGGTGCCGTAGTAGGAGCCGGGGCCGTCGAAGACGGCCATCAGGTCACGCGAGAGATGGGGAATGGCTACAATGCCAATGTCATCCTCCGCATCGGAGGCAATGCAGTGGATGTTGCGTTTGGAAGGAATCCAGGGGTTCCACGGGCCTCCATCCAGCAGGGTGTACCATGAATTGTTGGCGTTACGGTAGGCTTTGGGGCCTTCTTCCCAACAGGTCGCCACGGCTACTTTGATCATCGGGTATTTTTCTTTGATGTAGTTCACCAGTTCGGCATCCATGTAATAAGAGCCGGTGGAGGTTGGGAAGAAGCCGAACACCTCGTAGAATTTCGAGAAAAGTTCATCAACGATACGGCGTTTATCTTCCATCGAAAAGAGCCAGATGGCCAGTTCTTTGGAGTGGAATTTTTCGCGGAATTCTTTGCACTGCAAGCCGAGGAAAGTTAAACCGATTTCATCGCCATAGCGCTGATGATGTTCTTTTGCGATGGCAATGGCTTCTTCATTAAAAAGGCTTGCATAGGTCATTTGAATGGTGGTACGCAAACCGTTGTCATGGGCGATCTGCTGCTGGGTGCGGAAAATATCCAGCGACTCTTGCAACACTGAGCGGCGGGTAAGGTCTTCTTTCTTGCCGTGCTCGGCTTCTTTTTGAATGTATTCGGGCACCATTTCGGGCCGGTGGACGATGTTCAAATAAAACTTTGCCATATCTTTGTTCTTCTTTGCCGATGGGTTGAGATTACAAGTGATTTATGGGTTGAGGAATTCCTCTAAGGCCGGTAACGCGCGGTCACCATAATCGAAGAGGGCTTGATTTTCCCAGGCGTTGCCGGAGGCAGGATCGGTGGCGTCCCAACCGTTGCCGGTCACGGCCGTCCATGTGGCATCCCACCAGAAGACGCCCAATCCACGCCCGTTGAGCACTCCGCGCACGGTGCTCATAATATCGCGCAGCATGGCGCGCTGCCCTTCCGGTGTATAAGGGTAACCGGGTGTCATTAGCTCGGGGCTGGCAATATTGGCCAGGCCGTCTTTATTCTGTTCGGTAAAAGCGTAAGCCGTTTCTACGACGATTACATCCTTGTCGTACCGCTCGGAAATATCGTTCAAATTCCCCTGCAATTGGGGCAGTGTCCCATGCCAGAAGGGGTAGTAGGATATGCCGATCACATCGAAGGGCACATTGCGGCGGGTGATGTTATCAAACCACCAGCGCGCCATGTCATTGTCTCCGCCTTCGGCGATGTGCAGCATTACAATGGTCGAAGGGGAGCAATCCTGTATTGCCTGATAGCCGGCTTTTAGCAGTTCGGACAGATTATCAAAATGGTTGTAATCGCCGTCCGGCCACAACATACCGGCATTGATCTCGTTGCCCAATTGCACCATGTCCGGCGGCGTTCCCTGGGCCACCAGACTGGAACATACATCGTAGGTGTGATCGTAAACCGCCTGCTTGAGCTGTTCGAAGGGGAGATCCTTCCAGGCAGCCGGTTTGATTTGCTTACCCGGGTCGGCCCAATGGTCTGAGTAGTGGAAATCTACCAGCAATTTGATGTCTTTTTCTTTCAAGCGTCTGGCCATTTCCAGCAATTCGTCTTTCTCATGGTAACCATCGGGCGAGTTGACCCAAACCCGCAGACGGGCATAATTCAGACCGTAATCCTTGAGGATTTGCAGGGCATCTGCCGCGCTACCGTCAGGATAGCGATAAACACCGCCGAAATCTTCCGATTTCTTCAAACTGGAAATATCAGCACCGAGAATGGAAAGAGCGGTGCGGCCGGGAGTTAATTCGAGATCGTCCACGCTCACCCATGTATCCGCCGGGCCGTCGGACACAAGGCGGATGGTACATTCACCATCCTTGGATTCATTTGACACGACGAGGTGCAGCCAGCGGTAGCCGGGAGAGGTGGAGGGGATCACCGTTCGTTTTTCCACACCGCTGCATTCGAGGGCAAGGTATACCTCGTTTTGCCCGCCGCTGGAGCGAAACCAGCCACCCAGCGTGTACCAGCCTTCTGTCAGACCGCTGACCTTCTGCCATGTTTCCACCCGATAGGGCTGCGTGGATTTATGAGTCAGCCGGAAAGCGCCCGAATGACCGCGTTCTTCGATCATCACCGCTTCAACCGTGCCGCTGCTCTGCCAGCCGACCGGTTTTCCAAGGGTGTCCTGTTCTTCAAAACCGGGGTTGGTCAGACTGATCGGTTGTGAGGGCTGTTCGGTTTGATCAACAGTTGGTGTGTTCTGAATGGGAAGCGGTTCGCTTGTAGCCGCTTGAGTGGGCAGCGCCGGTGATTCGGTGGTTGAAAGCGGCTGGTTTGACTGGGGCGATGTACAGGCAGCCGTGATCCCAGCCAGGCTGAACATCAGTAAAACGGTAATCCCAATCAAAAAGTGTTTGTGAGACATCTGAGTTTTCCTGTCGGGTCGCATTTTTAACCTTTGACTGCTCCGCGCGTCAGCCCGCCAACGATTTGGTCTTGCAGCGCGAGGTAAATGATCATAATTGGCAGGGCACCCATCAACGCCCCGGCAGCAAATACACCCCACCTTTGCTGAAATTGGGCACCGGCAAAGATTTGCAAACCGACCATGAGGGTGTACTTCTCGTTGCTGCGCAAGAGAATCCGCGCCAGCACGAAATCACCGTAGGTGGTGATGTAGTTCAAGATCAGAATGACGATCAGAATGGGGCGCAGCAGGGGCAGAATCAGACGGGTGAAAATCTGCCAGTCAGAAGCCCCTTCTACTTGTGCCGACTCATCAATATCCCGCGGGATGGTATCCATAAAACCTTTCATCAGCCAGATGTTGACACCCATAGCCCCACCCAGATAAACCAGAACAAGGCTGTTGTGGTTATCCAACCCGAGGAAGGGAATCACGTCACCAACCTGAGAGAACATCAGGAAGATGGCAACCAGGGCCAGCAGGCTGGGAAATACATTGATGAGCAGGATGGCTTTCAGCATGGTTTGGCGGCCGCGGAAGCGGAAGCGTGAGAAGGCATAAGCGGCCACGGTGGTGATTGAAAGCGAAAGAACTGCGGTGATGGAGGAAATTTTGATGGAATTAAGGAACCACGACCAGAATGGGAACTGCTGCATGGATAGCAGGGTGCGGTAATTGTCCAGGCCGGGATTAGCCGGAATCAGCCTTTGGGTAGCCAGCGTGCCGGTTGGGCTCAGCGAGGCGGAGATAACCCACAGAACCGGGAAGATCGAAAAGATGATCAGGAACACGGCGATGATCAGGCGGATGGCAATACTCAACCGGCGCTGGGCGGTTGCAGAAGTTCGCAATTTTTCGAGAAATGATTTTTCAGGCATTTTCACCGACTTCCTCCCACATGCGGGTGTAGCGGAACTGGAACAGGGTGATGGTTCCAACAATAAAGAAGATGATGATGGTGATGGCCGAAGCAAAACCGTAGTTAACCCCGCGGCTGCCGGAAAAAGCCAGATTGTAAACATAACTGATCAAAATGTCGGTGTGACCGGCAGGCGTTGGTGTCCCGGCCATGGGCGGACCGCCAGCATTGAAGAGGTAGATGAGGTTGAAGTTGTTGAAGTTGAAAGTGAACGAAGCAATTAAAAGCGGTCCAACGGCAACCAGCAGAAGGGGCAGTGTAATTCTCCAGAACTTCTGCCAGGGATTGGCCCCATCCACTTCGGCGGCGGCGTAAATTTCTTCCGATATGGATTGCAACGCACCGCTGCAAATGAGCATGAAGTACGGGTAGCTCAGCCACAGGTTCACCAGTAGAATGGCAATTTTTGCCCACCATGGATCGGTGAACCATTGCGGAGACCAGCCGATTGTGCTGTAAAGAAAGCGCGAAATCACGCCAATATCCGGATTCAACATACCCCGCCAGATCAAGATCGTAATCAGGGCGGGCACAGTGTAGGGAATAATCAGCAGGGAACGAATCAGCTTCTTGAGGGGAAAATTCGGGTCGTTAAAGAGGATGGCGATAAATAACCCCAATGAAAAATTCAAGAGCAAACTGAAAAAGGCAAAAGCAAAGTTCCAGGTGACCAGCCTCAGCAGCGGCCCGCGCAGAGCCGGGCTGATGAAGAAATCTCTGAAATTGTCGAATTGGATGAACTCAATGAATCCCGGCCGCAAGGTTTTACCATCCGCAGAGGTAAACGTGCCGCGCAGGTTTTTGTAGACAACCCCGGTTTCCTGATTGATCATTGCATCCAGATCCGGGTCGTAGACATAAAGAGGAAGCAATTCGGCTGCTTCGGATGGCGAGCGGATCTGGATGGTCTTTCCTTCTTCTCCAAACTTGATGTTTTTCAGATTTCTATCGGTGGCTGCCTGAATTTGATTTAGCCGCCGGTAGCCCTCGATGCTTTCGGGTATTCCTCTGGCATCCAGCGGGCCGACGCCCATTTCTCCCGGCTGGGGCTGGGAGAGCGGTTCATCGGGTTTGGCGAGATAGGCGTTCCCCTCGGCATCTATCAACCACAGGGCATAATCGCCTTCATCCGAGCGAAAGGCCGTCCAGGAATAAGCCTTGCCGGATGGGGGCAGATAGGTTAAATCCAATATCTGGTCAATGGCCTGTTTCTTGGTAATGAGGTGGCCTTCGCCGTAATTGGTAAAAGCCACCCATACCGTGAAAATTATGGGGTAAATGGTGAACAGACCCATCATGATCAGGCCAATCAACATCCAGCGCAGGGGATAGGCTTCGCGGCGGATCAGAACAAAATTGACAAACAGGGTGATGATGAGGACGGCTGCCATCAGGGGATAATACCCCAGCGAGGCCAGACGGTTAAGCAGCCAGAAAACCGCCACATCCAGTGCAATTAATAAAGCAAAGCGGATGAGGCGCGGCAAAGCGGGCAGTTGAATGGAGTTTCCCCTCTTGAACACGGGCGGGGCAGGTGTGGAAGTCATTGATCCTTCTCCGCTAAGTTGAACGGTTTGAGCGCGAGGAAGAGAAGGCCGGGAGCCCCCGGCCTTCTCCATGAGAGGTTCGGTTATTCGAACTTCACTTCCACAAGGTGAGTTTCGGGGTTGTAGATGAAGGTTACTTTCCCTTCTTTTTCAACTTTGAGGGTATAGTTGGGGCCGTCCTGAGCGCCGTCCGAGCCGTAATTGACCGTCCAGGCGCCGTCGAGGGCAACTTTGAACTCGAAATCGCCGGCCGGCAGGGTGACGGTCAGGTAGTACAGGCCGTCATCGGCTTTCTTCATGGCGGTCGCCTGGCAGGCCGGATCCCATTGGGCGCCGCAACCGACGATATCCTGATAATTGCCGGGCAGGTTGACCATGCCTGCCAATGCACCACGAATCAGCGCGCGAACCTGATTGGCGGCATCTTTCATGGCGTCCTCCGGCGACTGCGCGCCGCTGGTGGCCAGTGCGATGCCGTTGTTCCAGGCGCTCCACACCGAGCCCATTTGAGGAATATTCGGCATGGGCATGGCGTTAGCCCCGGCTTCACCCATGGCAACCAGATCCGGGTCATCCATCTTGGCTAAAACGGATTTGAAGGCGGAGGGACGCAGACCGGCTTCGTAAATTTTCTGCATGAATTCTTCGGTAGCGACATACTCGGTCAGGAAAGTTTGCGCGAGCAGGACGTTATTACTGAAAGCGTTGACCATAAAGCCCTGAACACCAAGGAATGGAGCACCGTTATCGGGGAAGACGGTTACCTTGTAGGGCACACCGGATTTGCGGATGCGGTCGAGTGCCCAAGGCCCGGCCATCAGGAATGCCGCCTGACCGGTTTCAAACAGGGAGTGAGCGGTTTCGTAATCGGCGGTAGCAGGCACAAGGCCTTCTTTGACGGCATCGGCAAGGAACTTGACCCCGGCGATCATCCCTTCACTGTCCAGACCGACATCATCGGGGTTCCAGGCACCATTGGCATCCCGCCCGAAGATGTAGCCGCCCTTGGCGGTCAGGATGGGCAGGTTTTCATAGCCGCCGCCGGCCATGGCGAAAGCGTACTGGATTTTGCCTTCGGCTTTCAGTTTGCGCCCGATCTCAAGGACTTCGTCCCACGTCTTGGGTGGTTCGGGCACCAGTTCGGTGTTGTAGAAGAAGCCAAGATTCTCGGTGGCATACGGCACGCCATAGAGTTTTCCATCGGTGTAGGTGAAGGCTTCCAGTGCCAGCGGTACAAACTCGTCTTTTTTATCACCCAGATCAATGGGGGCAACCAGACCGCTTTCCACCAGTGCTCCCAGCCAGTCATGGACACCGATGAAGATATCGGGGCCTTCGCCAGCCGGGGCGGCGGTGATCATGGGTGTGCGGATATCCTGCACGCGGCCCAGATCTTCAACGATCAGTTTTACATTGTATTCCGCCAGAAATTCATCCGCCAGACTGAGCAGGATGGGGGTGCGGGTGTCATCTGCCCAAATTTTTAGCGTGGCAACCGGTTCGGCCGGCTGGGTCGGGGCCGGCGGAGAGGTGGGCTGTTCCGCTGCGGTAGTGGGAGGTGTGGTTGGCTGAGCGGCGGGTGTGGGGGTTGCCGGTGTCCCACAGGCGGCCAATAGAATGCTCAGCATCACCAGCAGGGAAACAAATGTAAACAGTTTTTTCATGTTTTTCTTCTCCTTCTTGGGTGGTTTGGGGATTCTACGAAAAGCAGATTGGTAGATTGGCGGACATACCGCTATGAATCATTATAAAAAGGCGGGAAGAGGATGAATTGAATAAAAACCGGAATCTTTTGTATT
>DLXG01000251.1 GCA_003448875.1 Anaerolineaceae bacterium | reverse complement strand
TTGCAAGCGGGTGATCTGGCTGGTGCGAACAAGAAATGCCTGCGGCAGGGCCACTCCCAGCAGCCCCACATCTTCTCCACTACGCACTTCCCATGGGCCGAGCAGTTCGGTGTAATTGACGCCGTTGATGTTCAGCGGCCTCGATTTGCTGGCCTGATCCTGCGTTTGCAGTACTTCCAGCGCCAGAGTGGAGTCGAGGGTGGGCTGAAAAGCCGGAAAGGTGGTCGCAATCGCGTTTCCGGCAAGGGTGTAAAGCGTGGTATCACTGAGCGTGTCCTGTTTCATTTCCCGCACCAGCGAGTCCGCCGACTTGCCGACCAGCACCACCCCGCTTAATTGCCCCTGCGCATCGAGAATCGGCCCGCTGATGTAAAAGTAATCCCCCCACGGGGCTTGCACAAAGGCGGCAAACTTATCGCCGCGGGCGTCCTGTTCGCGGCGCAAAACCCGCTGCACAAATGGCTGCTGAGTAAAAAAGGGGTCGGCCCGCGAATATGTATACTCGCCCCGTTCGGCACCCGGAGGACGGCGGGCCGAAAAAATGGTGATGCCCTGATTATCGAGTATTTCAACAACTTCTTCGTTGTTGTTGACCGCCAGCGGCAGGGTCAACAGGCGCAATTGTTCGGCATCCCCGTTTTGAATTGCCTCAGCAACCCCCTGAGTGTTGGCGATCAGCCGCAGGGTCGAAAGCAGCCGCTCTTCTTCCCGCACCATCCAGTCGGTCATCTGGCGGCCGGTGGCCACCAGTTGATTGAAAAAACGATCCTGCACCGATTCGATGACGACTTGTGTGACGATATAGGCGGAAGCCAGTGCAAAAAGCAGAGCAAGGATCAGGTAAGGCAGCGTGATTTTGAGGCGTACCGGCACCTTGACTGCTGGCGGCTGGCTGACGGGCAGTGCGGCGGCAGGCGGCTGTGGACGAGGCTGGGTGGGCACATCCAGCGAGTCCAGCCGCCGAACGGCCTGTTCAATCCAGCGTGCCTGAAACGGTTGACGCAGGAACACATAAAACCCGTTGGATTTTGCCAGCATTTCCCGCTGCACATCCGGATATTGATTGGTGAGAATGACCCTCACCTTTGGGTCAGCGGCGCGGATGCGGTGTAAAAATCCCAGCCAGCCATCACCCGGAAAATGCAAGTCCAGTAAAATCAGGTGGGGTTTGACCTGCTTGAAGAGGGCTTCTGCATGTCCCAGTTCCCAAGCTTCCCACACCTGTTCGCCCCGGCTGCGGAAGTAACGGGTAAGCGCCTGAGCCGGCTGTTCTTGCTGTTGAACAATGAGGACACGCTGGGCAGGCATTGATCCTCAGGCAGAAATCTTTATGAGAGATATTCGCGCAGATGACGGCTGCGGGTGGGGTGGCGGAGTTTGCGCAGGGCCTTTGCCTCAATCTGACGGATGCGTTCGCGGGTTACATGGAATTACCGGCTGCCCTTTTGGAGGTATGATCTTTGCCATCAATCAAACCAAAGCGCAGTTCCAGCACCTGCCGTTCGCGCTTGGAAAGCGCGCCAAGCGCATTTTGCACCTGCTCGCGCAGCATCTCGCGGGCGGCGGCATCCATCGGCTCCATGGCGTCATCATCCTCGATGAAGTCACCCAATTGACTGCTGTCCTCATCCCCAACCGGCCGTTCTAACGATACCGGTTCCTCTGCCGATTGCAGGATGCGTTGTACTTTGGCGGCGGCCCAGTTCCAACGTCGCTGCACTTCGGGGTCGAGCGGGAGATTGGCTGCCTGGGCTTTCTTAATCAGGCTGACATCCTCATCGCTCAGAAAACCGCCTTCCAGTGCCAGTTCTTCGTTGGTTGGTTCGCGCCCCAGTTTTTGCACAAGGCTGCGCTGGACGCGCAGCAGGCGGGTGATGGCTTCAAAGAGGTGTACGGGAATGCGGATGGTGCGCGCCTGTTCGGCGATATAACGGCTGATGGACTGGCGAATCCACCAGGTTGCATAGGGGCTGAATTTGAAGCCGCGCGTCGGGTCAAACTTGTTGACTGCCCGCAGCAACCCCAAATTACCTTCCTGAATCAGGTCGAGAAAAGTGATGCCCCGCCCCAGATACCGTTTGGCGATGCTGACCACCAGCCGCAGGTTGGCCCGAATCAGGGTCTGGTTGGCTTCCTCGGCCAGATCGTGGATGTTCTTGATTTCTTTTTCAAGGTCGTATTTGACCAGCCGGGCTTCAAAGAAATCAATCCCCGGCAGATCTTCGCCTTTTTGTAAAATTTCAAAAAGCTCCTGCGCCAGTTCGGCGGGCAGCAGGTACAGGCACAGGTAGAGGGTAAAAGCGTTGCGAACCAGTCCGTCCCAGAGAGAATCCTTTCCCCACAAACCGTTATCGAGGAATGAGCGCATGTAAGAAGGGGTATCGGACTGCCATGACTGACGCAATGCCTGTGCTTCCAGCAAGATCAGGCCCAGATCGGGCACCTCTTCATTGCTCAGGCGGTTGACATCTTGTTTGAAGCGTTCCCACGATGTGTACAGGTCTTCAACCACCGCCAGATATAACTGCAAATTGGGGTCAACACTGGGGTTTTTACCGTCCAGATGGCGGCGCAGAGTTTGAAGATACTGGCGGGCTTCGATGCGCGCTGCCAGACGGAATTCACTGTCTGCATCCAGCAGGTTGATCTGGCCGATCTCTTTGAGATACAGGCGTACCGGATCCTCAGAGAGTTCAACCGCTAAAGCCGGGTCTTCCAGAATTTCCAGCGGATCTTCCAGCGGGACTTCGGCTTCGACCCATTCGTCCGCCGGTACTAACGGTAATACCTCTTCGATATCATCGTTCAATACGGCGCTGAGGTCGTTGTTTTCCAATCCGGCAGCGGCGGTTAAATTCAGTGGATCCAGGATTCCACCGCTGGTTTCGGGGGCAGCCGCCTCGCTGCTGGTTTTGACCGGGCGTTTCTTCCCGGTAGAGGGGGTAGAGGGAGAGGATTTCTTAGGGGTTCGAGCCATGGTTAATAATATACCATAAAAAGAAAAAATCTCTTTTTCTAGTCAACTTCTGCCACTTTTGCAAGGGCTTTTTCCAATCGGCTGCGGGCCTGAATGTAAACCGGAATCAGTTCCTGATAGGGGGAAACGGGCGAAGTGCTTTGTTCCTGCAGGTCTTGCTGCATAAAGCGCATTTGCAGGATGTTTTCATTGACACGCGTCAGGCGCAGCATAAGAAAAGTACGCATTAAATCTTCCATGATGCGGTTGGCTTTTGGTTCTCCGTATTTGAGCGGTTGTTGCAGTTCCTCCAGCAGGGGTTTGAGTTCAGGTGGACAGGATTGATGAAGAAAGGCGGTTGGTTCCATTTGATCCTGTGCCAGTGATTGCAGTACGAGAGCAGCCAGGCTCTGATGTTCACCCAATTCAAAATCCAATGCCGAAAATCGGCTTAGGCCGTTGGCCTGCAGGTGGCGGTCAAGGGTATACAACGCTTCCGGGTTGCGCACCAGCAGCCGCAGGCAATGTTTTTCCATTTCATGTGCCTGCCGGCCCGGTTGAGTATCGGGCGGCGGGGCAGGTCTTTCGGGACGGGCCTGACGGGGTCGGGCCGATGCTTTACGACCAGCAGGGCTGGCTTGCGGCGAAATGGCTTGCAGGGCACGTTCGTCAATCTTGAGCAGGCGGGCTAAGCGCTGGCGGTAGGTATCGCGCTCAACTGTATCGGGGACATCGTTGATTAACGTTAACACCTGACGGGCAATTTCGCTTTTAACTTTGGGGTCATCCACATTCCGGCTGGAAGCCAGCGAT